>JAGXGJ010000123.1 GCA_024636875.1 Methylococcaceae bacterium
GACCACAGATACTGGTCTCTCGATACAAGCTGAACTGGATGAGAATACCTATCCTAGTGGGATCAAAGTGAGCGATGAAGACCTGCGAAGAGTCAATCTCACCCCTGCCAAGTTCCATGGCAAAGACTGGAACTATGCCATTAAATCGAGCCAATAAAAGATGTATCGGTTATTTATTTACACTGCCATAGGCATTGCGATGGGCGGTGGCGGCACCCAGACCGCGCTGGAAGCGGCCGATATCGTGCTGATGACGGATGACTTAGCTAAAATCGTCAGTGCTCGCGCCATTGCCCGACGCGCTTATCGCACGATTCAAGAGAATTTATTTGTGGGCGTTGGTGTAGTCCATGTGTTGGGCGTCACGGCGGCGCTGATGGGCTGGATTGGTCCTATCGAAGCCGCCTTGTTACATCTGGGGCCGGATGTTCTGGTGTTTGTGAACTCTGCCAAATTGCTGCATGTTCGGATTGATGGGGGTCTGAATATCCGATGCGCATATAATAAACGGGAATTCGGGAGTAAGTTATACGATGATTCGAGTCTCTAAGCCGATGCTGGAAAAACATCAGGTTGGTATTTATTTCATAGCGGTGTTTGCTGGACTACTGGCGGCAACCGTCGTGGTTCGATCCTCTGCTGCCTTGGCAGCCTGGATCAATCCGGCACTGGCTGCGCTACTTTATGTCACGTTCTTGCAAGTGCCGTTGACGTCTTTCCGGCAGGCATTGACTCACGGGCGCTTTCTCTCGGCGCTGTTAATCGTCAACTTCGTTGCGGTTCCGCTGGTAGTACTCGGACTGCTCCAATTCCTTCCCGACAATCCGGCCCTTCAGTTCGCTGTGCTGCTGGTATTGTTGACGCCCTGCATCGATTATGTCGTCGTCTTCACGCACCTTGGGCAGGGAGACGCGAAGCTCATCCTCGCGGCAACGCCAGTTTTGCTCATCGCACAAATGTTGTTGTTACCCATTTACCTCGGGCTGCTTCTCGGGATTGACGCAGCAGGCTTGGTGCAGGCAAGACCATTCCTGAACGCGTTTTTCTGGCTGATTGCAGTACCTCTTGTCCTCGCCTGGTTAACCCAGTATTGGGCTGCCCGCCGCGAGTTGGGCAAGCGAGTTGAAGGTGCGATGGGATGGTTGCCTGTACCTCTAATGGCGCTCGTGTTGTTGATTGTGTTCGCGGCCGTTGCTCCACAGATCGGCGCTGCATCAACCGATGTTGTCTGGACAACAGTACCGCTTTATGTGGCATTCGCAACCGCCATGCCTCTTGTCGCTTATGCGGTGGGAAACCTTCTAGGACTCGATGTTGGTGCGGGCCGTGCCCTGGCCTTCAGCGCTGGCACCCGCAATTCATTGGTGGTATTGCCACTGGCATTCGCCGTCCCCGGAGGCGGAGCCCTCATCCCGGCGATAGTGGTTACGCAAACGCTGGTTGAACTCGTTTGCGAACTTGTTTATGTGCGCTGGATACCGCGATTGATTAAAACCGCAATAGAACGCGAGACGTTATGAGGTCGCTCGACAGACATACGATTTTTTCCGTTTCGTCAGGGCGACTCCAAGGTGGCGGCTAACACCAACGGCTGGGGAAGCCATAGCTGAGGCCTAAATCGCTCACATATTTCAAAAAAGATAGCAAATAAAAGTTATTGCCGGTACTGAAGGCTTTTTGTATCAATACTGGAGAATCGCCACACATATTATTATGGTACAAGAATTATGAATTCATGCAATCAAACTGAAAAATCCTGCGGTTGTGCAGGAGACAAACCGCATAGCAGTCAGCCAAGCGTATCCATGCCTGCGAGTAGCATGACTTTCAAGATAGAAGGTCTGGACTGTGTTGAAGAAGTCGCTATTTTAAAAAGCGCGATAGGCCCGATAGCGGGTGGCAGTGACAAGCTGGTTTTTGATGTTTTAAATGGGCGAATGACACTGTTGCCTGACGCTGAGCCTGTGACTGAAAAAACCATCATTAAAGCGGTTGCCGCAACTGGTATGCAGGCGACTCGCTGGCAAGCAGGTCAGGCGCAAGCTGATGTAAAACAGCTTCACCGTTCGAAGACTATTTATACCACGCTTAGCGGCTTGTTTATCATTGCCGGCATGTTGGTTCATATCGCTATGGCCGGTGGTTTTACTGATGCGCAAACTTTTCTTAGCCACCCTGAAAACTGGTCACTACATGGGGCGGTTATCAGTCAATATCTCACTAGCTTATTTAACGCACATACTCAGCAAGCCATGCCTTTACCTGAAAAAATCGCATTTGGCCTGGCGGTGATTTTCGGTGCCCGGCATGTGATGGTTAAAGCTTTTTATGCGCTGAAACGCTTGCGTGCCGATATGAATTTGTTGATGATGGTTGCCGTCATCGGTGCCCTATTCATTGATGAGTGGTTTGAAGCAGCAACCGTGAGTTTTTTATTTTCCCTGTCCCTGGCGATTGAAAGCTGGAGTATTGGCCGTGCCCGTCATGCGGTAGAAGCCTTACTGGATTTAGCGCCTTCAACGGTTACGATCAAGGATGAAAGCGGCCAGGAATGCAGGGTACCTGCCGCAGAAGTCAGCATCGGCAGCCATTTTATAGTAGCGCCGGGCGATAAAATTCCCTTGGATGGTGATGTGATGACCGGCTTCAGTTCGGTCAATCAGGCACCCATTACCGGTGAAAGCATGCCGGTTGCCAAACAAGTTGGCGATGACGTGTTTGCCGGCAGTATCAATGGCGAAGGGACATTGGAAATCAAATCTTCCAAACTCGCCTCGGATACCACCCTGGCGCATATCACTCGCCTTGTTGGAGAAGCCCATAGCAAACGAGCGGAAGCCGAGCAATGGGTGGAAAAGTTTGCCCGCATTTATACACCGGCGGTGATGATCTTGGCACTGGCCGTATTTATCATTCCGCCGTTGTTTTTAGAGGGCATCTGGAACGAGTGGTTCTACCGTGCCTTGGTGTTACTGGTGATTGCCTGCCCTTGTGCGTTGGTCATTTCAACACCGGTCAGTATTGTCGCGGCATTGGCCAGTGCCGCCCGACAAGGCATTTTAATCAAAGGCGGCATTTATATCGAGGCACCGGCCCATCTTAATGCGATTGCCTTTGATAAAACCGGAACGCTGACCTGCGGTGCGCCGATAGTCACCGGTGTTTATCCTTTTAATGGTCATAGCGAAGAAGAACTGTTAAGTCGTGCTGCTGCCCTGGAAATGCGAAGCAATCATCCGCTGGCTAAAGCCATTTTACAATACACAGAAAACCGGGGTATTGCTATTGCCCGCGCCGACGAGGTGACGGTTCTGCCTGGTAAAGGGGTAAACGGACTATTTGATGGCACTAATTTCTGGCTGGGATCGCGTCGCTATTTATTAGAGCGTAGTCAGGAAGTTCCGGAAATCAGTGAAAAAGCGATTGCACTTGAACAGATCGGCCAAACCGTTATCGCCGTTGGCAATGACCGTCACATTTGCGGCTTGATTGCCGTCGCCGATCAACCTCGTGCTCAAATCAAAGCGATATTGCAATCTCTCAGACAGAAGGAAGTCAAACACCTGGTGATGTTGACCGGTGATAATTGGGTTACGGCTAATAACATTGCGGCACAAATCGGTATTGATGAAGTGCATGCTGAATTATTGCCAGCCGATAAAGTTGAGATCGTTAGTCAAATAATCGAAAAATACGGACAGGTTGCAATGATCGGCGATGGTATTAATGATGCTCCGGCACTGGGCCGGGCCAATCTGGGTATTGCCATGGGCGTTTTGGGTTCGGATGCGGCAATAGAAATCGCGGATATTGCATTAATGGGTGACGACCTCTCCAAGCTCCCTTGGCTAATCAGTCATTCCAAAAGAACACTGGCAATTATCCGACAAAATATTATTTTTGCACTCACTATCAAAGCCGCTTTTGCATTATTAGCTTTTGCAGGCCTTGCAACTTTATGGGAAGCCATTGCGGCGGATATGGGAGCTTCTTTATTGGTTGTTGCAAACGGATTGAGGTTGCTACACACTAAATAGGATTATGCAAAAATAGTAGTACGTAATGAAATTCTGTTTCTGTAAAACAGCGTGGAAAAATGACCAGGGAATCGGGGGAAACCAGCAATTCTCATTATGGCTTTAATAAAGGGTGCATTTAAACAAACGACACTAAAGTTTCACAATAATTTAGCTAAACCCGCAGCTAGCTTGGCTTTCAGTAATTTTGCGATCCCCCAAATATACGCTGTATTAAGATCTGCTCTATTGGGAAGTCTCGCGCAATGGCATTCAATGCTGATTCGCTTTGGAGAAGTTGCCTGCAATTAAGCATCAAAAGTAAAGAATAATGATTTTAGTGCCGTTTAAAACCGCCATACAGTCATTTTTATCATGCTCGCCGATAAAATCGGCTCTTCCCGATTTCGTGGAGTGACCACTACATATATGTAACATATTGGGATTAATCCCTAAATCCCTTGCTGTCTGGGCAATCGGCAGGTCTGAGTCTATCGCAAGCTTCACGGAGGACTCTCTATATTCGGCGTTATATATTTTTACTTTTTGTTTTTTTTGATTCATTTTCGACACACCTCCTATATTTCAGGTTATTTTAGAGTGTGTGTCCGGTTTAGTGTAGCCACTTCATTGCTTGGCTTGATGGTCGACAGGACTTACACGAATAAAAGTGGGCAAAACGGTTGCTTGAGTTTGTCGTCACTCTTGGCACCAAGTGCTACCCCGTAAATTTGCTTTATCAATACCCCCCCCTTATAATCATTTCTGCTTTCAGGTTCCAGAGGGTTTTTCAGACCCAATGGTTAAACGGGAAGTCGGTAAGGTTTACACCAAATCCGACGCTGCCCCCGCAACGGTATATAAGTAAAGTTTCATCGAGATGCCACTGTGCTTACGCATGGGAAGGTGATGATTCAGGCTAACGCCACTTATAAGCCCGGAGACCGGCCCGAAAGTGTAATTCGGTACAGCGGAGGGCTGTCAGCGAAAATGACCGCATACCTTCGTATCTCTCGTCTTCTTTTGTCCTCCGTTGCGTAAAACAACTTTCCATGCGCGGGCGGCGCACGAGGACACACATGCAAAAATTTATATCCGGCTCATTTCCGGAATCATATTTCACCTATAAACGACGCAGTATTTCCGTTTCAATTTTACTGCTTTCGGGTACTTATTCGGCAGTAATGGCTAAAGAAGCCCCGTCACTCCAGGTATTGGATCCACTTGTAGTTACGGCCACGCGCTCCGAAACGCGTCAGTTTGAAACGCCTCAAGCGGTGCAGGTAATTTCCTCTAAAGATATCGACAAGACCATAAACATTGACTTGACCGATCTGCTCAAGAAAAACGCCGGGGTCGATGTAATTCAATATCCCGGCATGATTTCCGGTATCGGACTGCGCGGTTTCCGTCCTGAATTTGCCGGGATCAGTAAGCGCTCGCTGTTACTCATCGACGGTCGACCCGCAGGCACCACCAACATCAGCATGATTCAGACCGGCATGGTCGAACGGGTAGAAGTCGTCAAAGGCCCGGCCTCGGCACTCTATGGCCCCTCGGCGATGGGCGGCGTGATCAACATCATTCCCAAACGCAGCACCGGTCCCATAACCGGTAAGGCTCGCGCCGGTTATGGATATTTCGATACGCGGCAGTTCGGGTTTGCCATAGGCGGAGGCCTTGGTCCGATCAATTTTGATTATTCCGGGTCCTATTACGATCAGGATGATAATTTTTCCATGGGTGATGGCAACAGGCGTCCCAACACTGACTTCAACACCATCAACAATGCGCTGCGGGTGGGGTTGCCCTTAGGTGATCATATGAATCTGGAAGGATTTATTGATAGCTATCTCGGCAAGGATATCGCTACCCCCGGCGATATTGCCGACGGTGAAAGGGAGCAATCCAACCTGGATTTGGATCGATATTCAGGCCATGTCCGTTTGGATGGCAAGTATGACTGGGGCGATTTTAAGTTCACCCTGTTTCGTGCAGAAGAAGCCAGCGAACGGAGGAAGATTACCACGCTGACAATCGCTGACCAGCCGTTTTTGCCATTTAAATCTTTTGGCAGTGATATTAATTGGTGGGGAGCGCAGGCGCAGGCCAGCCTGCCGTGGTGGGATGACGGGCAGCACAAGCTGATGGTCGGGTTTGACTACGAGGAGGTGGGACAGACAAGCCTGTCCTATAAGGCGAACGGCACTCGCAAGGCGCCGTTCGCCGCTGATCTTGAGCGGCGCGGCTGGGGGATTTTCGCACAAAATGACTTTAACTTTGACTGGTTCGGCGGCAGCACGGTATTCAGCGTAGGCGCGCGTTTTGATCAAATCATCCTGGAGACTTTTAAGACCCCGTTTAAAACGGATTTCACGCCATCGGAATCGTCTTTTGAGGTGTTCAATCCGCGCATGGGCTTTTCGCATCTCTTTACTCCAAAACTGCGGGTGCATGGCACGATAGGCCGGGCATTTACACCGCCGGAAGCGGGACAATTCACCGGTCAGAACGAGACGGTAGTCAGCGGCCGTACGCAAATCACCCAGGGTAATCCTAATCTCCGGCCCGAATCCAGCATCGGTTGGGATATTGGGTTGGGTTGGAATGACAATAAGCGTTCCACCGATTTGACTTATTTTGAAACCATCGTCGATGACAAGATCGCCTCCGTGGTTGCGAGCCGACCTGCTGCGCCGGCGCCCATTATCAATTCGTATGTCAATGCCGACAGCTCCTTTGCAAACGGCCTGGAATTCCAGGTACGCCAGGCGATCACGCCGGTCTGGAGTCTGTTCGGCGATGCCACCTGGTTTTTCGAACGCACCGAGAAAATTGGCGGCGAACAACGCAATACCCACAATGTCGCGGATATGACCGCACGTCTTGGCGTGGATTTCGATCAGGGGCCTGTCAGCGCACGTGTTAGTGGCCGTTATGTCGGTCATCGCAATGACTTTGATTTTATCGCGCCGACTCGCCCCATCATCGAATATCCATCTTTCATGACCATGGATCTCTCTGCCAGCTACCGTTTTTACAAGGGCCATACGATTTCTGCGCAGGCCAGCAATCTGCTCGACAAGTTCTACTACGAGAAGCTTGGATTCCCGCTGGCGGGACGGCAGCTTAATCTTATCTATACCTTTAATTTCTAACAATAACCTGACTGTTAAATAGAGTAGAAACCACGGTACTTATTAAATTGCATCAACTCATTGAAGGAGCAAACAACATGACTGATATACAAGTAAGCGAGCAGACCGCTTTCCGGCAAATCCTCACTGAACCGCCAAACAGGCGAGTCGAGATATTTCCCTTGCCGGTGATTGAATCGCGGCTGCAAAGATTGTTAACTTACCTGTTCGAGCAACACTGGCCGGACATTCGTTTTGGTGTCATGGTGCCCGGCGCAATCTATGAAATCAAAGCGCCCAATAAACCGGGACGCATAAGCTATCTCGACGGTTATTTGACCATCGACTTCGGTTCCTGGCATTTCCACCTCTGTATCGGAGACTATCGCGGGAGTCACGAAGATGCGCAAGTGCGGCAGACTGCCCGCGCCGAATTTTATCGCATGCTCAACGCGGATGATCAACCGGTGAGTTGGGGGTTTCGGATGTTTAACGGCGCCGACCAGCAGCAACTGACCGTATTCATGCCCAATCCATTATTGACGCCGGAGGATAAAATTGCCGAAGAGCCCGATTGGTCGCGTTTAAGCCTGTGGAATCAATTACGGGAATCCTTTCTTGGCTTGCAGCCCGACCCCATCGACCGTACTGCGCCTGCCTACAAAAATGGCTAACAGTCCGATGCTGATGGCGTTACTGATATTGCTGTTTTTTGCAAGCCCAGTAAAAGCGTTGCCAAAACGGATCGTTTCGGTGAATTTATGTACCGACGGGCTTTTGCTGGCATTGGCGCCCAAACAGCGCATCGCAGCGGTGAGCCGGTATGCCCGTGACAACAACCGGAGCCCTTTTACTGAATTGGCGAAGGCAGTGCCTGCTGTACCGGTTCAAGCCGAAGCGGTTCTCGCGCTAAAGCCTGACTTGGTGCTTGCCGGTAAATACGGCGCGCGTGAAACCATAAAACAGCTGCAACGTTTGGGCATCCCGGTTGAAAAATTTGCACCGGTGCAGAATTTTGCCGAACTGGAGGAGCAGATAGCTCGCCTGGGCAATTTGATAGGCGAGCCTGAGCGGGCGCAAGCCTTGATCGCACAAATCCAGCAACTGGATAACAGCATGCCTCCGGTTTCGTCAAAGATCCGGGGCGCCATCTATTTCGGCAGCGGCGTGAGTCCCGGCAGCAATACGATGGAGGGTCGAGTGCTGGAACTGGCGGGGATTGAGAACATTACGGCAACGCAGGGTCGAAAAGGCATAGCGCACCTTCCACTGGAGGAGTTCATCGTCGCCAGGCCGGATATTCTGGTATTGACTGATTATCATCAGCATGCCCCCTCCCGCGCACAACGCTTTCAACAGCATCCGGTTTTTCGGCGGATGCAGCAGTCTACCGTGGTTTTACCCGCCAACTTGCTGACTTGCGGCGGAGGCTCCTGGACGATGGAGGCAGTTAACCGACTCCGTGAATTCATTGCCAAATCCAATCCCGCCAAGGAGGACTCATGAGCAAGCTCGCCTGGATAGGGCTGGGGCTATTGATCATGATGCTGTCTGCGGCATCCATGCTGACCGGCCCCATCTCTATTTTCGATGCCATAGCCGATTGGCGCGGCGACAAGATACAGGAATGGTCAATTATCCTGTGGGAAATTCGCGCGCCGCGCACCGTGCTCGGCTTGTTGGTCGGTGCAGCACTGGGGCTGGCTGGCGCCGCGATGCAGGGTTTGCTGCGGAATCCGTTAGCCGAACCTGGCTTATTAGGGGCTTCGAGTGGAGCCGCACTGGGTGCCGTCGTAGCTCTATATAGCGGACTGGCCTCCGCGTTCTATTTGGCTTTACCGTTAGCCGGTTTCTGCGGCGCGATATTGATGTCCGTTATTGTCATCGCATTGGCCGGATTGCAAGCGGAAATGACTGTCATTATTCTTGCCGGTGCCGCCGGTAGTGCGTTGTGCGGCGCGTTGATCGCTTTAGTGCTGAATTTTTCACCGAACCCGAACGCCGGCTACGAAATCATGTTCTGGCTGATGGGATCGCTGGTGGACCGCAGCTGGGATGAGGTCTATTTGGCGCTGCCGCCGATGGCCGCCGGTGCGGTGTTACTATTGTTCGCGGGCAAAGGCTTGCTGGCGATGAGTCTTGGTGAGGAAACGGCCCATTCTATGGGATTTTCTCCAGAACGGCTGCGAGCCCTGGTGTTGATCGGTTCCTCCTTGCTGGTAGGCAGCGCTGTATCCGTTGCCGGGAGTATCGGCTTTATCGGGTTGGTCGCGCCGCATTTGATGCGGTCCGCAGTGATGGCCGATCCGCGGCGGCTTTTGCCGGCCGCCGCGCTGGCCGGGGCGGCGTTATTACTGAGCGCTGATATTGGCGCCCGTTTACTGATCACCCAAGGACAGGAATTAAAATTGGGCGTATTGACCGCTTTATTCGGATCGCCGTTTTTCTTTGGCCTGGTATTACGTTTACGGAGCAGGGGATGGTGAGTCTTTTAGAGGGCTGCGGCTTATCGTTAACTTTGGGGAAACGCCAAGTCATTGATCAGGTATCGATCAGCCTGACACAGGGGCAACTGACCGGCATTATTGGCTGCAACGGAGCAGGCAAGTCCAGTCTGCTGGGCTTGCTGTCCGGTTACCGGCAGCCGCAGGCGGGCGAGGTGTTTCTCGGCGGCAGCGCCTTGACGCAACTGACACTGGCAGAACGCGCCAAGCGTCTTGCCTTCCTGCCGCAAGGACAAGCCGTTCACTGGCCCTTATCAGTGGAGCGGGTTGTCGCGTTGGGACGGCTCCCGCATAGCTCGGGCATGAAACTTGGCGCGGAAGATTTGGCCGCTGTGAATCAGGCCATGACCTGGACCAATGTCAGCCATCTTGCCGCACGCAATGTCAATGCCTTGTCCGGCGGCGAGCGGGGGCGCGTTCTACTGGCTCGCGCCCTGGCTACGCAAACACCGGTGATGCTGGCAGATGAGCCGCTGGCGGGGCTTGATCCCGGCTGTCAGTTGCGATTGATGGACGTATTGCGCGGGCTGGCAAATGACGGCATGTCCATTGCGCTGGTCATGCATGATATCGGGCTTGCTACGCGTTATTGCGACAGGCTTTGCCTTTTGCATCAAGGGTGCCTGTTAGCGGAGGGCTCGCCTGAATCGGTATTGACCGAAAATAACTTAGCCCGCGCTTTTGGTATCAAAGCATGGCATGGCGTTATCGATAACCGTCGCTGCCTGGTTCCGATAACGGCTACAGCATCGGGCTAGATGTCAAGTCCCGCATGAGCATATCCGGATTTTTACCCGCAAGTGTGGTGAGCAGGATAAGCCCAGGGCGCCTTGGATGCCCGGCGGTTCCTATGATACTTACCGCGCTTTTGGTACTGTCAGCGGTAAATGGAAAAACAGCTGGTATACATTGGGTTCATCGCAGTTTGGTTCTCAGGGTTTTAATGCCCGATAGCACAATATGTGACTGCCGCACCATGCGGAAAAAAATCTGGCGTTTGGATTATCCCGAAGTTTTGGGTCTGTAGATCTGGGCGCTAAAGTGCTGGCTCAAGCTGAGCGTTTTGACGATACACTGAACAAAACCAAGGTTGCCGGTTACGTAACCGTTGATTTACGCTCGGCTTATCATTTAAATAAGAACTGGATGCTGAGCGCAAAATTAAACAACCTGCTGGATGAACAGTATCAAACCATCAATACCTACAATACCGCGTACAGGAATTTCTTTCTTTCAATCCACTATAACAACTAACCTTTTGGAGACAACATCATGAACATAAAACAATGGCTGCAAGTCGAGTATTTACCAATCCCCCTGATCGCGCTGATGGTGCTGACGCGCTTTCATCACTTTGGCGACGTATTGCATCTGCCCGATGCTTCGTTGGCGGTTTTTTTCTTTGCCGGTTTTTACCGCAAAAAGGCCTTGTTTGTCTTCTTGCTGGTTATGGCGGCGTTAATTGACACCATCGCCATCGCAAACGGCACCAGCAGCTGGTGTGTGTCGCCCGCCTACGTTTTCCTGATCCCTACCTATGCAGTAATGTGGTTTGCAGGCCGCTACTGCTCGGTATTTAAATCGCTGAAAATGACCGGACTGGCCATGCAGTTTGGCGTGGTGACGCTGGCAACATCGGCTGCATTCGCCATTTCAAACGGCAGCTTCTATTTGCTTTCAGGCCGTTATCCGGATTTATCCTGTGGACAATATTTTGCACGGGTAGACCAGTATTACCCGCCTTATGTTGGTTATACCTTGGGTTATGCGGTTGCAGGTATGTTAATCGTTAAACTGTTCAATGCACTATTTGACACGCGACCCAAATATGAAGAACTTGACAGAAGGAGTTAATTTTTATCGTGAAGACGGCTGGGTAGTTTATACAGCCGAATACCACTTGAAACGCGGCTATTGCTGTCATTCAGGGTGTCGTCATTGCCCTTACGGTTATGATAATGATATAGAGTCCGACGTTGGTAAAGCGACACAAAGTCCCCCCTCCCTTTGGGAGAGGGTTAGGGTGAGGGCATTACAAAGGTCGCTTTACCAACTTTGGCTCCTATACACAACAAAAGCCCGAGGTCGCCAATGGATAAACAAATGACAATAGCAACAATTGACTCAACCGTTATCAATCGTGAGGCAGTTGAGAATTTGGGTGGCACAATCACTGAATATACGTACTTCGAGCCTACCGAAGAAAAGATGAAAGAGCTGTCGCAAGATCTGTTCTCGAAAAACTGGAATAAGATTGTCGTTGGCCCCTGCGTTGAAGGTGCTGTCTTTGAAGTACGTTTTGCTAAATAGCCAAAACTTTCTTATCTTAATGGCTACCTGACCGTTGACCTGGGTCATTGGCATTTTCATCTATGCATTGGGCCGCACAAGAATTGCTCCTCTGAAAAACTGAGAAAAAATCGTCCCGTTGCCAAAATTGGTTTTTTCGAAATGTGTGGCGGCAAATGCGGCGGTGGACGCAGTTGGGGATTGCGGCTGTGGAACGGCTTTGGCGACCAATTGACAACAGTTTTTTTGCCATCGCCGTTTTTATCTGATGAGCAGCATGTATTGCCTGAGCCGAAATGGGAACGTCTGGATCTTTATTACAGTTTGCGTGAAAAGTATTTGGGTGAACCAAAGCTGGAAAAGTTTAAGCTTGCAGATGCGCCCGATATTAAAAAGCCGCTTTTGCATTATTAGCTTTTGCAGGCCTTGCAACATTATGGGAAGCCATTGCGGCAGATATGGGAGCTTCTTTATCGGTTGTTGCAAACGGATTAAGGCTGCTACACACTAATTGTTATATTTACAGTATTTAATGATTTCTATATTCTGTATCGAGCGCTAAACAATGTCGATAAAATAAGGGTTTGTAGCGATACAAGCCCTTTTTTTCGAGCTTTCCTTTTTCCAGGATCAAGGCGTATCTGCACGGTCTAAACCGGATCAGAGTATGCCGGATAAGTGATAACAAAGCGATGACTGAATGGATGCAGCAGGGGATAGAACAATGCAGGAGCGGTTGCCGAGAAAGACAAAAGTCAGCAGGTGATCGAAAGTAGCGTAGAACCTAAGAGAACGGCTGATGCGTCTGATTAACAGGCAAAATCAGCACATCCCGATGTCAAGCTAATCTGCCGATAATGACAGCTTTGGATTACAATTTCAGAACAAACACAAATCAGGCGTGCGAGAATAGATATAATCACTTTAATCGCCTGGAGCTTAACAAGGGTGTTTGAGTATTTATTGCAATAACCAAACTGTGGGGGCTTATCATGAATACCGACTCATTTTCTAGCATAATGAACTATAAATTTCTGGCCGTTTTGTTAATGTTCTTTACAACGAGTTGTTTTCTAACTGGCTGTGAAAAAAGTAATCAGACTAATACATCTATCCGGCAGGCCGTCAAAAAATATGATAAAGCGACAATTCTGGAAGGGAATGTCAGTAATAATGAGGGCCCGATAAAAGCTGGCGTCATCAAGGTGACGGACAATAAAGAGCAGCTTGTCGCAAGTACAACTTTACAAAATAACAGCCATTACAGTATTGAAATTCCTGCTAGCACTGTTTTACCCATCGTCTTGACATTTTATCCGGATGCTGACACAGCGGACGCTGAACATCTTATCACCGCAGTGATTCATCCCACGATAACCCGATATGATATTAATCCATTGACAACGGCTATTGCAAAAAAAGCTAAATCCATGGGTGGTTACAACCATGCAAATATGGTTAGGGCGGCAGAAGACACGGCTGCAGTACCGGATGCTAATAAAACTACAGAAGGGTTTCGTGGCGACCCTACTACCCAATATGGCGGTTGGCATTAATAACATTAAACCTGAAAAACCAGAGTTGGGATTAATCCTTGCTAAATATTCAGCCACAGATTGACACAAATGCACACTGATAAACTAAAACATAAAGAACTCAGTCATCTTATTATCAAAAGTATTGTGGGGATACTTAATGAGCAATAATCCGGAAAACCTCAAATGAGTAATCCTCCCATATTATCTGTTGAAGGCTTGAGTGTAACCTTCAACCACCGGCAGAAGGTGGTTGATGACATCAGTTTTGCAATCTTTCCAGGCGAAACGTTTGCGTTGGTAGGTGAGTCGGGTTCAGGCAAATCCATTACTGCGCTGTCAGCGTTGCGCTTGTTACCTAATAATGCCCGGATCAACGCCAGTGCAATCAACCTGCAAGGCGATAACTTGTTACACAGGTCTGAATTTGAGCTCTGTAAAGTTCGCGGCAGACGTATCGCTTTGATTTTTCAGGACCCTTTCGTCTCAATGAATCCAGTGATGACGATCGGCAGGCAAATAGAAGAAGTCATAAGAATTCATTTCTCTTTACCCAGGGAAGCAATTAAACAGCGTGTGCTGGAATTATTGCAGCAGGTTGAAATATCCAATCCACGGCAGCGGATTAAAGACTTCCCGCATCAACTTTCCGGTGGTCAGCGGCAACGGGTGATGATTGCTATGGCTTTAGCGGGAAAGCCCGACTTATTGATTGCCGATGAACCCACCACATCTCTGGATGTGACCATCCAGGCGCAAATATTGATGTTGCTAAAAACCATACAGCAACAGACCGGGATGGCGTTGTGGTTAATCAGTCACGATTTGGCGCTGGTTTCTACAATGGCAGATCGTGTTGCTGTGATGCAGCAAGGGAAAATTGTTGAAACCGGATTAACCACCGCCCTTTTCAATCATCCCAAACATCCTTATACCCGCAAATTACTCAATGCCTTGCCGTCAATGAGTCACGCCGGTATAGACTCGATCGATCGCGGTTCCGTGCAGGGAAAATGGCCATTGCTACAGGTCAGTGATTTTTATTGTTACTATCCGATTCGAAAAGGTATTTTTAAACGAGTAGTCGATCATGTGCGCGCTGTCGATGGTGTGAGTTTCGACATTCAACAGGGCAAAACGCTGGCTCTGGTGGGTGAATCCGGCTGCGGCAAAACCACGTTAGGCAAGAGCTTGTTAAATCTGATACCCGGCAGTAGAGGGCAGGTCATCATCAATGGCGTTGAACTTAATGGCTTGACAGGTGAAAAATTAAGACGGCAACGCGCAAACATTCAAATTATTTTTCAGGATCCCTTTTCGGCGATGAATCCAAGAATGCTGGTAGGCGATATCATAGCTGAAGGTATTAGCGCATTACACCCTAAAGTCAGTTCAAACGAACGCAAGACAAGAATACGGCAGTTGTTGCAGCACGTCGATTTACAGGAAGATTCGGCAAATCGATATCCGCATGAATTTTCAGGTGGTCAACGGCAGCGCATTTGCATAGCCCGTGCCCTGGCGGTTGAGCCCAAACTGATTGTATGCGATGAGCCAACCAGTGCGCTGGATGTGTCTGTGCAAGCACAGATCATTCAATTGCTTAAAGCATTGCAAAAAGAACAGGGCGTGAGCTATCTGTTCATCACCCATGATCTGGCAGTTGTCGCAGAAATAGCCGATGACGTTGCTGTTATGTATCAAGGGAAAATTATAGAGCAGGGCAGAATAGAGCAAGTGTTGTCGCAGCCTGAACATCCTTATACCCGAAAACTGCTTGCGGCTGTTCCGGTATGGAAAGCAGAAAAATAAACAGCCTGCGCAGCTGGTTGGCAACAGGCTACCCTGCTGCCCAAAAATGACGGCGGGTCGGCTTGTTGTTGTACCTGTTTCAAATTCGGACAATTAATTGGTGGTGAACAGTACTGAGCTCAAGCATTCGATGGTGCTGATTTTGAGTGTGATGTAGGGTCCTACCGCTTCACCCAGCGCGGTCACTCGCAGTCCATCAGGAGATAAAGATAGCCTTGAAAATAAAATGTAACTATTAGAAACCTAACGGTTGCGTTACCCGGATCGTTTTAGCACATCCCAGGCAGAACGCACATTGGACTCGGGTTCATCCAAGATCAAGGTGAGCACAATTTCTTCGATGGCTGCAACTATGCAGATCACAGCAGCCACTCGAAACGGCCAGGTTGGGCCGCCTAAAAACAACACATATAAGGTTAGGCCCATAGACGCAGCAGCGAGTTTAACTCCCCAGGTATGATAGCTGGTAAAACGTCCGAATTTGCTAAAGCCTGCAGCAGCCGGCAATAGGCAACTGGCTACAATCAAGCTGACGTAGATCAGCTCCTTTTGAACTACATCAGGCCACAACCACCAGCATCCGACAGCTATGGTCAGGTAGGTAATAACATCCGCCCAACTGTCAAGCGTAGCACCAAACTGGGAAATCTGTCCGGTCAATCGAGCCGCCAGACCATCCAGTAAATCAGTTAAAAAGGCGATAGCTAACAGACCCATAAAAGCAATCCCATAACCATGCCATGCTAACCATAACAAGCATGGAGCGGCTACAAAGCGGAATCCTGTCAGCATATTGGGCAAGGTCAACCGGGACTGTTGGCCGGAGTGCTGTTTGCTGTTCATAAGGTAAATGAGGCGGCAAGTGGCGCATGATCTGAAAGCATGCGCCATGGTGATTGAGTCAGCCGATCACATGACACCGGCACCAGGCCACGATAATAAATACGATCCATCTGCAAAAAAGGCAACCAGGCAGGAAATGTACGCGCATAGCTGCCATGAATTTGTAGAAATACCTCCCGCAAATCCAGATGACCAAGGAAAAGCCGCCCGGCCTGACCCAGCCAATCGTTGAAATCACCGGCGACAATCAAGGGGGCGTCATGCGGCACATGACTGTCGATACGATCACACAATTTCCCTATTTGCTGGCGGCGCTCCCTGCCCATCAATCCAAAATGAATACAAACAATATGCACATCCTGGTCGCTCTGTGGTAGTCGGATAACGCCATGCAGAAGACTGCGACTGGCCCAGGGGAATGGGGATACGTTAATATTTTCCCAGCTTTCAAAAGGGTACTTGCTTAAAATAGCATTACCATGATGACCCGCATTATAAATCGCGTTTTTTCCATAGGCGTAAAATGGCCATACGCCTTCGGCAATAAACTCAAATTGAGAGTGATCGGGCCAATCTTCAACTCTTTTTTCATGGCGATGATGCTTGCCTTGCATCTCTTGTAAAAACAGCAAATCGGCATCAGCCGCTATTAACGCTTCCCGAATCTGGTGCAATACAAAGCGCCGGTTGCTTATGTCAAAACCTTTATGGATATTGTAGGTTAATACCCGCAATCCTTTTTTCATAGATACCCTGACTGTCTGTGAAGTGATAAACCTATTCGATCTAGTAAGGCTGATTTCGAATATGCAATTTGTAAAGAACCGGCGAAATAAGCTCCTCGCATAGAAAAAAAAGCCCGACAACCAGTGTAATGTCAATAAAGTTCAGTGCTAGCGAATCTTTTAAGAACCATAATGGCAACAATGATTCCGGCAGGGTATCAAGGCCTCTCGCCCTGCTGCTTTCAACATTCCCCCGTCGACGTTTGATGAAGCTCGTCAGCATATCCCCTGTCATTGCAAGCACACCGAACAATACACCCGTTAAAGGTTCTAATCCAGCTAAAACCGCCACTGCTGTAGTAAAGAAAACTGCTGAAAAAAAGCCTCGCCAGGTTTTAGTATTGCCTAACAAGCGATAGCCGTCACATAGGTTAAGTCCGTTATCCATCGGCCTTGCCAAGCGATTACCGAGCACTTTACCGCTAATCACCGGCGCGCCATTCGCAACATTCAGCAATATCAAAGCCAGAAAAATGCAATACCAACACAATGTCAGCGAAGGCATACTCGAATATCTCCTCATTAAAATAAGTTAAAAACGGGAAAACCGAAAATTGGACAATTAAACATGGAAATATATCATCTGTAATTTAAACCCTGATAGGGGCTTTGTTTGCATCGCCCATTTCCTCCCGGGTTTTAAACCTGGTTTTACGAAGACAGATTATGCTAAAAATATGCAAAGTTGGCTAAGGCGATATTGTTTGCTATCGACTGGAGTACAGCACACCACTCATATTAGCATTGATTACAGCTAAAATCCGCCGTCAGCAACAGTTTCAAAAATAGTTCAATAACCGCTATTTTTATATTTGCCACCAACAAGAGCCGATGTCACTAATTGCCTTGAGTATAATAGTTTTCTAATATAAACTCGCTTTACATCCTGTCACTATAAGAAAATTGCAATTATTAACAAGGGCGATTCTATCTGAGGAGGAGTTATGTCAAATCTTGAAAGTTATTCCCGTCGTCGTTTCCTGGCTCAATCCGGCTTAGGCATAATGGCTTTTGCCGGCATGCCCGGTTTTTTGCGCGCCATGGAAGGTATGCAAGGACTGCATGGCATGCCGAAACTGACACCTAATAAGGCATCACCCGATTTTAAACCGGATGTGGAATTTGATTTGTTTTGTCGATACAGCTCCGTGTCCATTTTACCGGGCCAACAAACGCGGGTGCAACAATACGCCGCGTTGTTAAAAAAGGGCCCGAAAGAAACGATAGTAGATATACCCGGTTCGTATCTGGGGCCGTTAATTCATTTACAAAAAGGCCAGAAGGTGCGAATCAATTTGCACAATAAGCTGACTGAACCTACCGTCACGCACTGGCATGGTTTGCATGTCCCCGCCAACATGGACGGACACCCGATGTACATTATCGATCCGGGCGAAACCCTGGTCTATGAATTTGAAGTGCTTAATCGGGCGGGCATGAATATTTACCATCCGCACCCGCATGAAACCACAGCCAGACAGGTTTATAACGGACTTGCCGGCGCCTTGTTCGTTCATGATGATGAAGAAGCAAAACTGGAATTGCCATCCGGAGAATACGAAATCCCTATAGTTATTCAAGATCGTCGCTTCGACGAGCTAAATCAACTCATTTATGCGCGCAGCATGCACGACCGCATGATTGGATTCTACGGTGATCGCATATTGGTCAATGGTTTTCCGGATTTTAAGATTGATGTCGCCAGCCGCGCCTATCGATTACGTGTTTTAAATGCCTCAACAGCGCGCATTTACAAACTGGGCTGGGATGACGGCACGCCGGTTACCGTAATCGGTGTCGACGGCGGTTTGCTGGAAAAACCGGAAATCAAACCCTATATCATGCTGGCGCCCGGCGAACGCCTGGACGTTTGGGCGGATTTTAGCGGTCGCAACGAAGGCTCTCAGTTAGTCATGCGCAGCCTGCCATTTTCCGGCGTATTGCCGAAAATGGCTGAGCGTATGATGCGCGGCGGCATGGGCGGCATGGGCGGCATGATGCACCATAATAGTTTACCGGTCGGCAGCGATTATCCGATTTTCACTGCACGCGTAACCAAACAAGTGAGCGACAGTCCTAAACTGCCATCACAACTATCAAAAATCAACTGGCATCAGATTAGTGCTACAGCCAATCCTGATAAACCGGTTCCCATCGGTATTTCCGAAGGCCCGATGGCCATGCTGCTTAATGGCCGCCCTTATGCATACGACGATATTCAAGACTTTGAACGCATCAAGGTAAACACGATACAACTCATGGAAATTTTTCATACTCATGGCGGTGGTGGTCATGGCAAGGAATCCACACCGGCAACCGGAAAGCATGGCGCAGAACAACAAAGCGGTGGAATGGGCGGCGGCATGATGGGCAGGGGTCACCAAGGTGGTATGGGTATGATGGGCGGCATGAAACATGGTGACGACGATCAGAAAGGCAGTGCTCAAGGCATGATGGGCATGGGCCACGGAGGCGGCATGGGTATGATGGGCGGAATGAAGCACGGCGATGACAATCAGAAAGACGGTGGTCAAGGCATGGGCGGCATGATGGGCATGGGTGGAATGGGCATGATGATGGCTATGGCGCATCCGATTCATTTACACGGACAACAGTTTCAAATTGTCAGCCGCAGTGTCAGCACAGATGAAGAGGCAGACTATGCCACAGTGCGCGAAGGCTTCATCGACAGTGGCCTGAAAGACGCCGTACTGGTAATGCCGGGCGAGAAAGTTCGTATCATAAAACCCTTTCAGGATTTCAAAGGCTTGTTTATGTATCATTGCCATAATCTTGAACATGAAGACATGGGCATGATGCGCGACTTTTCAGTTGAATAAGTTGGCTATATTCTTCGTAGGAAATCGCCGAAAGTGGCTAAGATACCTGTTTCCCCCACAAAATAGACACTCAATCAAGCTATAATGGGTTGATAATTTAACAATTTTTATTGCAGGGATTTTGTAACAGTTGTTATTTTCAGCTGAGAATGGTAGCAGGACATCAGGTAGCAGACCAGACTTGTCAACCCAAATATAAACAACTTGAAAACGGTGGAAAGAGCATTGCGGGGAATGCTTGCCGGGTGATTGCCTCTGAAAAAAATACAGAAAAACGTTGGTCTGTAATTCAATTCTAATTTAAACTCATTTCCCAATAATATAATTCAACCAACAATGGAGTCAATCTATGGAAGCCTATCCTTCTGAACTTCTACTGATCGCATTTGTTGCCATGCTGGCACCGCTCCTTGCCGAGCTACCGAGTGGTGTCCGGCTGCCAGTAGTGGTTCTTGAAGTCTTTTTAGGGCTGCTGATAGGCCCTCATGTGACTAACCTGGCCAGTCCGACTGGCATGATCGGCACCTTGGGCGAACTCGGTTTGGCATTTTTGCTATTCATGGTGGGGCTTGAGATTGATTTCGACAAGATCCGAGGCAGGCCCTTGTCATTGGCGATAGGAGGTTGGTTTTTTTCGTTCTCATTGGCGATGATTTGTATGTTCATATTCAATAGTATTGGACTTATCGAGACGCCCATAATATTGGCAGCAACCGCCTTATCCACCACTGCATTGGGCATACTGGCTCCCATTCTGCGTGATCGTGATGAACTGAACACAGCTTTCGGAACATATCTGGTGGCAACAGCCGCTGTCGGTGAATTCGCTCCCTTGGTGATTATTTCACTTTTGCTGATCCCCACGCATGACACTTTTCTACACAACCTGTTTATAGTGACTTTTATTATCTTTGCGCTGGCCGTTGCCAATATCGCCTTGCAGATGCGCTCATCGCCATTGATCGAAAGGCTGGCGCACACCATGCAGAGCAGTGGCCAGCTTCCAGTGCGAATTTGTATTTTGTTGCAGGTTTTACTGGTCACGATCGCCGCTACATTTGGTTTAAATATTGTGTTGGGGGCATTTACTGCGGGTATGGTGGTCGGGCTCACCATTAAAGGAAATGAGGGAGAATTGTTGCGGCATAAGCTGGACGCGATCGGGTATGGCTTTCTGATACCGATATTCTTTATTGTCGCGGGCATGAGGTTTGAAGTCAGCGCCTTATGGTCTGCCCCTCTGGCACCATTACAAGTAATACTCTTGTCGTGCTTGCTGGTCTTGATTCGAGCAGTTCCCTTGTTTTTATACAAGAAGGAACTGACTCCCGAAGAAAAGGTACCTTTCGCATTTTATTCCGCCACGGGATTACCTCTTATCCTTATCATCAGCGAAATCGGTGTTGACTCCGGCATTATGCCTCCGGACAGAGCATCTTTACTAGTGAGCGCGGGTATGGTTTCGGTCTTGTTATTCCCTATCCTGGCCGCAAAATTACGCGGAAAATTTGTTTTGCCTTGGTAAGGCTGACTCAAAGGTTGCGTTAACCCAGGTTACATAGAACTGATTTTTTTATTTTGGAAAAGTTTTCTTTTTATCTTTCCTATATTGCCTGGAAACAACGCCTTGTATTCTGGGTAGGTGCGATCATTGTCGGACTGGTTATCGTTATGATGACCTTGCTTAGTGAATGGGCTGCACGAATCTACCACACGCTTACTCTTCACTATCCCTGGTTTCATTTTGTCATCCCACCTGTCGGTATAGGGTTTACCGCATGGATCACATTTCGTTTTTTTCCCGGTAGCGAGCGTAGCGGCATCCCTCAAGTTAAAACTGCACTGGAAATTTCCAGCAATCTCAAAGAAAGGTCCAAATTAATTTCCTTAAGAATTGCTTTCGGTAAAATGTTCTTACCGATTATGGGCTTGCTTTCCGGGGCCTCAGTCGGTTTTGGCGGGCCCGCTGTGCATGTCGGCGCATCTGTCATGTTGTCACTCGCCAGGGCGATTAAATTTCCAACTCATTATATGGAGAAGGGTTTAATTCTGGCCGGCAGTGCCGCCGGTTTTGCTGCGATGTTCAGCACCCCTTTGGCAGGTATTATTTTTGCCATTGAAGAGATGGGCCGGACCCTTGAAGAAAGAATCAGCAGTCTGGTATTAACCGCTATTATTTTTTCAGTTGTGACAGCCTATGCTTTATTAAACAGCTACATTTACTTTGAAGACGAATCACTTACTACCCTGCCTTGGGGTAAAAGCTGGCTTGCTGTGCCTTTATGCGGGATTGCTGGTGGATTTCTGGGCGGCTTATTCAGTAAAATTACTGTCTCAGGCAGCCGGTTTCTCCATCGAACAGGCATCCCGATTGTTATTATCGCCCTGGTTTGTGGAGGAGTCATTGCTGCTGCGAATTATTTTTCCAATGGTGCTACCGTTGGTACCGGTTATCAACAAACCAAGGCTATATTGCACAACGTTCAACCCATGGATCCTTCCTATCCATTCCTTAAAATGCTCGCCACTTGTGCAACTTTCTTTAGCGGCATACCCAGTGGAATTTTTGTCCCTTCACTTGCAAGCGGGGCCGGATTGGGCGTTGATCTGGCGTACTGGTTTCCAATTGCGCCTGCTTCGGCTATGATTTTACTGAGTATGACCGCTTATTTCTCGGGTATGCTGCAGTCACCCCTCACGTCATTTGTGATTGTCATGGAAATGACCAACAGCCATGAGATTCTGATTCCATTGATGGCTACTGCCTTTTTGGCTAATGGGACATCAAAATTAATAAATCCGATACCTTTGCATCTCGCGTTGTGTGATGCCTATAACCCTCCCCCTTTAAACAAGCAAAATAAAACTAAAACTTGACTCCCCGGCTTATTATTGCCAGCATCATTCAGCAGGATTCCATCTTAATCAACTGTTGAAACTATTGCGATTGTCTGAATCAATTGACTTGGACCCAGACCAATGTCTGGAAAAATAAAGAGTAATATTATGACTCAAACTCACGAAAACTCTTCTTCCATAACGCATGATAAAGAGATTTACACCTGTCCCATGCATCCTGAAGTTCGCCGTGAGCAACCGGGCAGCTGTCCAAAATGCGGGATGGCATTAGAGAAAGTGGTGGCTACGGCTGCCAAAATCCGAACTGAATATGTCTGTCCGATGCATCCTGAAATTATTCGCAATGAGCCGGGTTCCTGCCCCAAGTGCGGCATGGCACTGGAACCTCGCGATGTAGGCGATGTATCAGAGGAAGAGGAAAACCACGAACTCATCGACATGAGTCGGAGGTTTTGGGTCAGTACTGCGCTGTCGATACCGGTGTTCGTTATGGCGATGGCCCATGACCTTAAGCCTGAATTAACAAGTGGCTTCTTGACTATCCACAGACTGCAATGGCTTGAATTTGCTTTAGCCACCCCGGTCGTTATATGGGGCGGCTGGCCGTTTTTTCAACGCGGATGGGCTTCTGTTATTAACCGCAGTCTGAATATGTTTACCTTGATTACTCTAGGTATTGGCGTTGCCTGGATCTACAGTGTTCTGGCGACTTTTCAACCAAGGATTTTTCCGCTGCTCATGCGTGATGAAAATGGTGCGGTGGCGGTATACTTTGAAGCGGCTGCGGTTATCACCACATTGGTTCTACTTGGTCAGGTACTGGAACTGCGGGCGAGAAGCCGCACTGGCGAAGCGATTAAAAGCTTATTGGGTCTGGCTCCTAAAACAGCCAGATTGCACAATGCCAACGGCAGTGAAACCGATATTCCACTGGAACAGGTGAACCCCGGCGATATTTTACGTGTGCGGCCCGGAGAGAAAATACCGGTTGATGGTGTAGTGATCGAAGGTTCAAGTTCAGTCGATGAATCGATGGTAACGGGTGAACCGATTCCGGTTGAAAAGTTTGTCGATGCGCCTCTCATTGGTGCCACGATTAACGGCACGGGCAGTTTATTGATGCGAGCCGAACGTGTTGGCAGCGATACCTTGCTTTCCCAAATTATACGCATGGTCAGTGAAGCGCAACGCAGCCGTGCACCCATTCAAAAACTGGCCGATGTGGTTGCCGGTTACTTTGTCCCCGCCGTGGTATTGACGGCGATCATTACCTTTTCAGTATGGTGGCTGTGGGGGCCTGAACCCGGATTGGCTCATGCCGTGGTAAATGCAGTGGCGGTCTTGATCATCGCTTGCCCCTGCGCATTAGGATTGGCGACCCCTATATCAATCATGGTTGGATCCGGACGCGGTGCTGCTGCGGGTATCCTGATAAAAAATGCCGAAGCCCTGGAAGTTATGGAAAAAGTGGATACCCTGGTGCTTGATAAAACCGGCACGCTAACAGAAGGAAAACCCAAGCTGATTACGGTTGAGACAGTAAACGGCTTCGATAAAGAAGATATCTTGTGTTTTGCAGCCAGTCTGGAGCGCGCCAGTGAACATCCACTTGCCGCTGCGATTGTTAAAGGCGCAGAAGAACAAGGCTTGACGTTGATGCCTGCGATTAATTTTCAATCACTCACGGGTCAGGGCGTTACCGGGAAAGTCAACAACCAGAATATTGCCTTGGGAAATGCGAAGTTGATGGCTGAATCGGGCATGGCAACAGACCTGTTGACAGATTCGATGGAAACCCTGCGCAAACAGGGGCAAACAGTCATGTTGATAGCCATTGACGGTAAAGCGGCTGGTTTGCTTGGCGTGGCCGACCCGATCAAGAAAACAACGCTAAAGGCACTGGCAGAATTACATAAAGAGGGAATCAAGGTTGTAATGTTGACAGGCGACAACCATACGACTGCCGAGTTTGTTGCCAAAAGTCTGGGTATTGAACAGGTTTATGCGGAAGTGTTGCCGGAGCAAAAATCCGATATTGTCAAAAAGTTGCAGGCTGAAGGACGCATAGTCGCCATGGCGGGTGATGGTATTAACGATGCGCCGGCACTGGCTGCAGCACACATAGGAATTGCATGGGCACAGGCACCGATGTCGCCATGGAAAGCGCAGGCATTACCCTGGTGAAAGGTGATTTATTGGGACTATCGAAGGCCCGTCATTTAAGCAGGGCTACCATGCGCAATATCCGTCAGAACCTGTTTTTTGCGTTTATTTATAATGCTCTCGGCGTTCCGGTTGCCGCCGGTGTCCTGTATCCGTTTTTTGGTATCTTGCTGTCGCCGATGATTGCAGCGGCTGCCATGAGTTTTAGTTCGGTTTCGGTCATCACCAATGCGTTGCGGCTAAGACGTGTGTCTTTGTAGTTGCATTAGATTTTCTGGATGAATGGGACTCAATGCCCAGCCGACATTTAACTCCCTATTCCGGCATTGCGCGCGCGGAACTCCTCTGGCCGCTTCTGGATCATGCGGCGCTGCAGCATTGGTTTTGGGATTTTTGTGAGGATGCAGGAAAATGAAAGTAAAATCCAGGTGACATTATATTGTGAAGATTCCATTCCGTACCGCGCCGGCACCTTCCACAGAAATACCTTCCGGTATTCCATTTATCATTGGCAACGAACTCGCCGAACGCTTTAGCTATTATGGGATGCGGGCGATTTTGGTCGTATTCATGACTCAATACCTGATGGATGCAAGCGGCAGCCCTGATCCTATGACCGAAAACGAGGCCAAGGCATATTTCCATTTATTCGTATCCATTACCTATTTCACACCCTTTTTTGGCGCGTTGCTGGCCGATGGCCTATTGGGCAAGTACCGGACAATTATCTTGCTGTCGATCGTCTATTGCCTGGGTCATTTTAGTTTGGCGCTGGATGACACCCGCACCGGTTTGCTAGTAGGTCAAGCCTTGATAGCATTGGGCGCAGGCGGTATTAAACCGTGTGTGTCTGCGCATGTTGGCGACCAGTTTGGCGCCAGCAATCAGTATTGGCTTGGCAAGGTATTCAGCTGGTTTTATTTGGCTGTTAACCTTGGAGCATTTGTCTCTATGCTGCTGATTCCCTGGCTGCTCAAAACCTATGGTGCATCGCTCGCATTTCTGGTGCCCGGCTTGTTGATGCTGCTGGCGACAGTCATATTCTGGTCGGGACGTTACCGGTTTGTGCATATTCCCGCTGCCGGTATGAATTTCGTGCGCGACGTCCTGAGCGGGGAAGGTTTGCGTTGTCTGGGCAGGTTAAGCGGGATTTATTTGTTCATTGCGATGTTTTGGGCCTTGTTTGACCAAACCGGGTCTTCCTGGGTCTTGCAGGCGCAGCGGATGGATAGACAGGTATTCGGCATCGAGATTTTGCCCTCGCAAATTCAAGCCGCGAATCCATTGCTGATCGTCGTGCTCACCCCGTTGTTTTACCGGCTGCTATACCCGGCATTGGCCAGGTTTCTGCATTTGAGTTATTTGAACAAAATCGCCATCGGTTTGTTTATCACGGTCTTTTCATTTGTGCTGGTCGCCGGCATTCAGATGCGCCTGGATGCGGGATTTTACCCCGGTATTTGCTGGCAATTGCTGGCTTATCTGCTGCTGACCTCTGCCGAGGTCATGGTGTCGATCACTTGTCTTGAGTTTTCCTATACTCAAGCCCCAAGGACGATGAAATCTTTCGTGATGTCGTTTTATATGGCGGCAATAGCACTCGGGAATCTGTTCACCAGCGCGGTGAATTATTTCATTGAAAATCCGGACGGCTCCAGCCGTCTTGCCGGAGCCAGTTATTTCTGGTTTTTCGCCGCATTGATGCTGGCGACAGCCCTGGGATTTGTTTGGCATAGCCGACATTACCAGGAAAAGGCTTATCTACAGGAAGAGGCATAGGACACCGCCGGGCAAAACCGCACGGCAGCCAGTGCTTATATATAAATCAAACGATCAATCATCAATCATCAATCATCAATCATCAATAATTCAATTTTATGGACTATTTCACCCTGCTCTTACCAGATGGTCGAAGCAGTATGCCTTTCACCCCAATATTTGTCTTCCGAGTTCTTTATGTCTGAGGTGAACCGGGATCGTCAGTTTGATGATTGCAGGGCCTGGATTAACTGTCAAAATAGTTAATAGCGCCCATTAAGGGTGTGCGCGGGTTTAATGACAATTTTACCGGGATTTTATCGAGCAGGGGGAGAAAGCGGCCTTTAGCTTTAAACGCGCGCATAAACTGACCGTCCTGCATGGCGGGCAATATTTTTGGAGCTATACCACCACCGATAAAAATCCCGCCCGTGGCAAGTGACTTTAATGCCAAATTGCCGGCTTCAGCCCCATAGATTTCAACAAAAAGCCTGACTGCTTCTGCACATAAAGGGTCTTCACCGGCAACGCCCATCCGTGAAATAACGGCATTCCTGTCAATGCCGCTGTTGATATCAGGCACATCAGGGCAAGGCGGTGCAAAGCCCTGGTCACAGAGAAAATCATACAAATGACTGAAACCGATACCCGATAAAATGCGTTCGCAGCTGACATGATCGAAGTAACTTTTTCTAAGATAAGCCAACAACTGGTCCTGCTGCGTGTTTTGAGCGGCAAAGTCACAGTGACCGCCTTCGCTGGCTATCGGATGGTATTTACTGCCATCCCGATAAAGGATGGCTTCACCCAGACCTGTTCCGGCCGCTATGACTGCGATATTGCCTGCCCGAGTTTGCGCATTTGGATTCAGCTCGACCAGATCGTGCTCGGGCAGATTCAACATGCCCAAGGCCATGGCTTCAAGATCATTCAGAAGCTTAATCTTTGGGATACCCAGTTTCTTTTTCAGCTCTGCGGCATCCAGCACCCATGGCAAATTAGTCGTTTGGCAGCGTTGGTTGACAACTGGGCCTGCAACACCAAAACACGCCGACTCGATCTTAACGTCAGCGGGTAAAAAATCGGCCAAAATATCGTCAAATTTCTCAAATTCCTGACTTGAGTAGGCTTGCTCTTGAAAACATTTCAGTACACCGCTGGTATCTCTGGTGAAAATGGATAACACCGTTTTGGTTCCGCCTATATCGCCTGCAAGTTTCATTTTTACTCCTTTTGTGTATTGTTAAGCAGGGTGCTGATTGTAAAAAAATGTTATTTATTTTTACCAAGAAGTACCTGAAGATATTACTGCATTGACTTCATGCGTGCTATTGAGACGATTCATAAAAAAAGCTTTTTAATCCTTGGCTTCAATAGTTTTACAAAAAAGTTGATCAGGAAGCCTTGATTGAGGTTCGCCAACTTTATAGAGGTCAAAAGCTGTGCCTCGTGAATTTTCTTCAAGTGCTCTACACTTTAATTCCAAAATAATTTCATCTTCAACTAACAAATCTAATCTTAACAACAATCCAGGCAGATACCTTGGTATTTTACCGGCAAAGAGTACTCGATTCTGAATTCAATCTGATTAATGCCAGGTTCATGAGCAAGACATTGCTGACAAGTGGATTCCTGCAATCCAGGGCCGAGACAAGCATGCCGGAAACGCTTATTCTCGCTTGCGCTCAAAAAGACCTATTCCGGCCTACATGACTGCTCTTTTTTATCAGTAGCCTAGTTGGCCCGGTAAATACGCCTGACCAGGTGCAGGGTATCACGTTTTGCGCTGGTTCCCTAGCTGGAGCTTGGGAACCAGCAAACCCGGCCAATCAATCTATACGTATCCCGGTAAACCGGTAAGTCGTAATACAGCGCATAGCCAAAAAAATAGACCGCTACGCGGTATTATTTAAATAGTTAAATAGTTAAATGGTTGAATATTATCCGCTGCATTTGCCGCACCGAAAGCACATGCCCCAAGCATAGCATTGGTATTGGCTTTGCTCGTGACCGACCGCATTTTTGTCCCATTCATTCAACCCGATTAGACAAGCATGCCGGAAACGCTTATTCTCGCTTGAGCTCGAAAAGACTTATTCCGGCCTACATGGCTACCGTGTCAGCCTGGTAGGCGGGCATGCTTTTTATGCCCGAAGTTCAAATATTAAATGATGCTTTTAAATGACAGTTCATTTAAACTGATTCTATATTAAAATCAGGCCACAATCTGCAAACTCTGCTGTTCCTGATTTATATTTTGCAATTCCCATCTTAACCAAGCGGACTTTTCTGATGAGACAGCTTACGCCGGAAGGCCGGCAAATAATCAATAACCTTGCACAACGTTATAATTTTAGCCCTGATGCCGTATTCAGCATGCTGCAGTCGGTAATCAACGGCAACGGTTCCATGGCGCAGTTCAGTCATCCTGAATTTGGCGGCTCCGGTCAATGGATGAAGGGCGGCATGATTATGTTGGGCGATATGTTCAATAGCGGCTTAAAATACAGTGTAGATGGGCTGTGTCAGGAACTCTCCAATCTGCTTGCCAATCAACCGGGTCTTATTCAAAGCGGCAGCTTTCAGTCACAGCATCAAGGCACTCAGCAACAAGGCAACTACGGCGGCAATCAACAGCAACAAAATAGATCCGGGCCAACGGAGGCGGTCAGCTTGTTTGTACCTCCGCCAGTCGGCAGTTCCGGAAACTGGTGGCCCGCAGGTCTGCAATTTCCCACCAGCACGGGTTCGCAAAATAACATGCGCTATGCCTACTTCGCCACGATCCGGCGGCTGGCTATCGAAGCAAATGGACATGTAACGCTTTACGATACACTGGATCATCAGATTGGAGGTTTTTCCCAGCAGCAGTCGGCAGGCAGTTCTATTACTTTTACCAGCCAATACGGGCTGGTTGATGTTAATACGCTGCCCATCATTTCAATCGACAATGTGTCCGTGCAAAAACCGGTTCAATCTCAACCCACCCCCTCCAGCAGTCAATCAAGCCCTGTTAATACCCAGGTTGCAAATCAGGAAGCGGATATTTTCGAAGCTATCGAGAAGTTGGCCCATCTGAAAGATAAAGGCATATTGACCGATGCTGAGTACAGCGCCAAGAAAGCGGAGTTGCTTGCCAGGTTATAACTGCCGCTTTGTTGGGTAAAATCCTGCCCCGAGCGTATTCTATGGTTGGATGTGCTCATAAATTCATTGGACCAGTCGCTTATGAAAATCAATAAAGCAGCCAAATTGCACAGCGCAATGCTCATACTGTTTTTGTGCTTAAGCCTTGAGGATGTGACAGCAGAAACCCGCATAGCAGTTCTGGATTTTGAGCTGAAAGACGTGACCCTGGCTCCGCGCATACCTGCGGAAATATCGCGTACCGCCTCAATTAAGCCGATGCTGGAAAATGCGCTTAAGAAATCAGGTTACGAACTGGTATCTATCCCCGAGGATGCTCAACTACGAGCAACTGCCGGTGTCGGTTATCTTTTCGACCACGCTGATGTCGCCGCTCAGCTCGGCAATAAATATGGTGCGGATTATGTGGTTATCGGACGGCTGCACAAGCCCAGCTTCCTGTTTTTTTACCTCATGGCTCATCTGGTCGATGTCAAAAAGGAAGCTCTGGCTGGTGAATACATTTACGAAGTCAAAGGCGGTGAGCAGAAATTAGTCGCCCAAGGCGTAGAAGGTATCACTGAGAAAATCACTAAAACCCTTGGTGCGGCGAAATAAACCCCCCAGGCACCCACCGCGAGAGAGTGTTTTGTCCATTTCTTTAGTCAGATCGGCGGTTGTTTTGCACCTGTTACTTTAACCTGCACAGTATCGCCGATCGCTAGAATGCCGCACTGGTCATGCAGGGAGTTTTGTCCAAAGTAGACATTATTTTGCCATTTTCTGATGCGCTTGAGCGTCCTCAGGGGTTCTTTACCGGTTTGCGCGTTATCAGGGTCTATGGCTGGAATGGCGCAGCGGGAGCAGGGCTTGGGCAGTCTGAAATCGATGGCGCCAATGCTGATTTCTCGCCAGCTGTCTTCGGCATAGCCGGGACAGCCGGAAATAACCAGATTGGGTCTGAAGCGCGTCATCGGTAAATTCAACTGCATTTCCCGATTTAATGAAACCAGTGAATTTTCCGAAATAATCAAAAATGGAAAGCCGTCAGAAAATGCCACGTTATCAGTATAGCGGCCATAACGGGGATCAACCTGCCGAATCGTCTCGTCGTGTTGATAAACCAGACGGCAATCCAGGTTTAAAAAACTGCTCAGCCATTGATCGGCTTCCAGTGATACGCTGCGTGCATCGCACTGCTCATCCCATATCGTGCAATTAATAATATCGCCATCAGTCGGCATTAAGGGCAGTGGCAGACTTTCCCTTCCTGATGCAGACAGAATTAAATGATTGCCGGTAAGTGCCGTTTTAATCAAAGCCATTTGCGGCAGCTTGCGCTGACTCAGGAATTGCCTGTTATTGTCAATAAGCATCCATTTTCTGTCGTACTGAAGCCCTGTTTCAGTAACCGGCCAGTGGCTTACACTAATACCGGCTAATGATTTTACCGGATAGAGGGTTATAGCGCTTAATGTAGCGTGTGTCATTTTAGTTTAACTTTTAGATAATCCAGCCTAATCTCCGGAAAATCAGACTGGCAAGAATGATGATGGTTGAAGTTTGAGTGATTAATCTCATATAGCATAAATATAAACCGTCGCATGTAGCAATCTTTTGCAAAATCTAAAAAAAAGTTTGTGAATCCGTTAAAATTGGAAAATATCAAATTTATTATAGTCAGGAAATGATGCGATTAATTAATCTGTCTGTTCGGATAATTGTTAGTGGTTTATTTATTATTCTGTTGCTTGGTGCGGGATCTGTTTATGCAAAAGCTAAACAGGTCATTAATATTGCTTATTTGACACAAGAGCAGAAAGCGCCGCCTCCGTTGTCAAATCTCGATCCTTTCATTAAAAACAAGGGCGTTTCTGGAGCAGAATTGGGTATTGATGATGACAATACTACCGGTGAGTTTACCGGGCAGCAATTTAAGTTGAAAAAATTTATTGTGCTCCTGGATGGTAATGTTGCTGATACGTTTAATAATGAGCTAGCCAAAAAATTTCCATTTGTTGTGGTTAATTTGCCTGCTGATCAGGTAAACCGGCTCGCTGATTTGCCTACTGCAAAGCAAATGCTGTTATTCGATGTGGCAACAGTGGATGATGCGTTGCGCAATGAGCAGTGCCGCAGCAATGTTTTGCATATTTTGCCGAGCCGGGCGATGCGGGCAGATGCCTTGGCGCAATATATGATGAAAAAACGCTGGACTAAATGGTTTATGGTCACAGGCGCTACGCAGGAAGATCGTTTATTTGCCGACGCCATCAGGCGGGCTGCCAAGCGTTTCGGTATGGAAATAGTGGCAGACAAAACCTGGGAACATACGTATGATGCCAGACGCACGGCTCAATCGGATGTGGCGGTATTTACCCAGGTTGATGATGACTATGATGTATTGGTGGTTGCCGATGAACAAGGTTTGTTTGGCGAATATCTTGACTATCGAACCTGGATTCCAAGACCGGTGATAGGCACCCAGGGGCTTATTGCGGCGGCATGGCATAGAACACATGAGCAATGGGGTGCTGTGCAGATTCAAAACCGCTTCAAGGAAAAAGCCGGACGCTGGATGGAAGAGCAGGATTATGCAGCTTATTTAGCCGTAAGAGCTATCGGCGAGGCGGCTACACGTACAAAATCCGGTGATGCACAACGGGTTAAAGATTATCTGTTGAGTGATGATTTTGCATTACAGGGGTACAAAGGCAATCCTTTATCGTTTCGCTCCTGGGACGGCCAGATGCGGCAGCCTGTTTTGCTGGCAGCGCCAAGGTCATTAGTTGCCGTCGCTCCGGTTGAAGGGTTTCTGCATCCAAAAACCGAACTGGATACCTTGGGTTACGATCAACCTGAAACGCAATGTAAATGGGATAAATAATAATGAAAAAAAATACTTTAAGTTTGTTTTTATCACTGGTATTGGCAGGAACAGTCCAGGCTGAAACGGTTTTTGTTACCCTGGAAAAAGATAATGCACTGGCGGTGGTTGATCCGGTTGAGGGCAAGTTAATCAAAACTGTACCGGTAGGGCGGCGTCCCAGAGGCATTGCCATCAGTCCGGATAATAAGTTTTTGTATATTGCGACCAGTGATGACAATACCATAAAGATTTTTGATGCTGAAACTCTGAAAGAAGTCGGGAAATTACCGTCTGGTGATGATCCCGAGACCTTTGCGATAAATCCCGCAGGCGATAGGCTTTATGTATCAAACGAAGATGATAGTATGGTGACGGCTATTGATATTGCCAAGAAAAAAGCCATCAAGCAAATCAAAGTAGGCGTAGAGCCCGAAGGGATTACGGTTAGCCCGGATAACCGCTGGCTTATCAGCGCCACTGAAACGACTAATATGGTGCACTGGATTGATACCAAAACTAACGCTATCGTAGAATATACTTTGGTTGATCCGCGTCCGCGTTCGGTTAGCTTTACAGTGGATAGTCAACAACTCTGGGTAACATCAGAAATGGCAGGAACTTTAATGATTCTTGATGCCAAAACAAAACAAATCATCAAAACTGTCAGGTTTGAGGTTTCAGGGGTCACGGCCGATAAAATACAGCCGGTAGGCGTCGTCATAGATAAGGACAGGATTAGAGCTTATGTGGCTCTGGGACCGGCAAATCGTGTGGCGGTGATTAATGCGCAAACATTTGAAGTTGAAAAATATCTGCTGGTCGGTCAACGGGTATGGAATCTGGCTTTTTCTCCCGATCAAAAACGCCTCTACACGACTAACGGCGTCAGCAACGACATTTCCATTATTGATCTGGATAATCAGACTGTCACCAAATCTGTTGGTGTAGGAAATTATCCCTGGGGCGTTGCGGTTAAACCATGAAGCCCCCGATAGCATTGTCCGTTGAAAATTTGAGTTTCTCTTATGGCGGCAAGAAGGCGCTGGATCACGTTAATTTTAAAATTCATTCAGGTGAATGCACGCTCTTGTTAGGCCCTAACGGCGCCGGCAAGAGCACTTTATTTTCCTTGATTACCCGCTTGTACGATACCCGCGACGGTCATATCGAATTGTGCGGTTTCGACGTTAAACGGAAAACACGCAAAGCCCTGGCAAAACTGGGCGTGGTTTTTCAGCAAACCACGCTGGATATGGATTTGACGGTCATGCAAAATTTACGCTACCACACTGCCTTGCATGGCATGGGCCGTAGGCTGGCAAATCAAAGAATTCAACAGGAACTGGAACGTTTGAGCATGTACGAACGCCGTTTTGAAAAAATACGCCAACTCAACGGCGGACATCGGCGCCGCGTAGAAATTGCCCGTGCCTTGTTGCATAAACCTTCGGTGTTGTTGCTGGATGAACCCACTGTGGGTCTGGATGTGCCTAGCCGGTTAGCGATTGTCGAGTATGTACATCAGTTAGCCGACGATGAAAATCTGGCGGTCTTATGGTCCAGCCATTTAATTGATGAAATTTATCCGGACGATCATTTAATCGTACTGCATAAAGGCCGGATTAAAGCCAACGGCGCCGTAGCCGAAGTTCTGAAAATAACGAATACAGCCATGATTAAAGATGCATTTTACACCTTGACGCAGGGAGATCAGACGTGACTAATCAGCCGGGAGCGCATTTGCATTTAACCGAAGGGCGCAGGGCAGGACCGTCCTGCGTGAATAACATGCTTCATTACTGGCGGGCTATGTGGGGGATTATCGGCCGTGAATTGTGGCGTTTTGTTACCCAACGTGAACGCTTTATTTCAGCTTTGGTGCGGCCTTTAGTCTGGCTATTTGTCTTTGCAGCCGGATTTAGAGCGGCATTAGGCCTTGCCATTACACCGCCTTATGAAACCTATATTCTTTACGAGGTTTATATCACGCCCGGGTTGTGCGGTATGATTCAATTATTTAACGGTATGCAGAGTTCCTTATCCATGGTTTATGACCGGGAAATGGGCAGTATGCGGATATTGATGGTGTGTCCATTACCGCGCTGGTTTTTATTGCTCAGTAAGTTATTTGCGGGTACTGCTGTATCCGTTCTGCAAGTCTATGTGTTTTTAGCAATCGCCTGGTTTTATGGCATTAAGGTGCCATGGCAGGGTTATTTGTGGGTGCTGCCCGCACTTATGTTGTCCGGGTTGATGCTGGGAGCTTTGGGTTTGTTGTTGTCATCGTTCATAAAACAACTGGAGAACTTTGCCGGAGTGATGAACTTCGTGATTTTTCCCATGTTCTTCATGTCAACGGCACTATATCCTTTGTGGAAGCTTAAAGAATCCAGTATGCTGCTTTATAACCTGGCAAAATACGATCCCTTTTCACAGGCCATTGAGTTAATACGGTTTTCCCTGTATGGGCAGTTTAATCAGCACGCCTTCATTTATACGCTGGTTGCTTTTATTGTTTTTATGACCTTCGCAATCATTGGCTATAATCCATCGAAAGGGATGATGATGAAGAAGGGAGGCAGTTGAAGAGCCGATTGGGTCATTTAAGTACTGGGTGGTTGTTATACAGCTTATCCAACTAAAATATTGAAAGAGGATGATATCCATTCGAATGTATATGAATATCGGAAGCTTTCCTGCTACATTGAAAAATAATAAATATATCGACCTCGGCTTATAGGCGGTTTGAATGTGCCAGGGAAGTGGAAAATAGCAAACAGGTGCAAGTTAAAAAAGGCTTCGACTTCGTTTAATCTTCAAGTTATAGTGTTAATAAGGCAAAACAACAAACATGAAGCACTTGAAAAGTTTTTTGTTCGTGGTAAGTTTACCCATCAAGTAGGTCTCCGTTATTGATATCGGTGCTTATGAGGGGGGTAATAGCCTGATAAGGTTAAGAAGATTTACTTGATGCACTGCGAGTCGTAAAATGCGTTGAGCAACGATTCATCAAAATAATAAATAAAACTACACTATTGTGAGGATAAGAAATGAGTAATGAAGATAACGCCAAACAAGAAGACAGCGCAAAACAAGAAGACAGCGCAAAACAAACAGTGGATTCGGCAAAAAACGCCATCGGCAACATGGTTTCTTCACTGTTAAGTTTAAAGGAAAAAAATCCGAAAGTATTTTTTGGTGGTATTGGGGGAATAGTTATTCTGCTGATTATAATGATGATGAGTGGCGGCGGTTCGAAGCCGATTGTTTCCGGACCGGTTCTTAAAGATCTCGCTGTAGGACAGCGCTACATATTAAAGAGTGCTAACGCTTATGATGCGTCAGCAACTGTTCGCCTGGTGTCGGCGCCAGGAACTATAGCGGCTTATGATGATACCGAAGAAGCAGACAGAACCGGGGCTTGCCAGCATATGCCTCAAGAAACTCCTGTTACCGTTCTGGAATTCGCGGATGCTTATGGAAAGCAAAAAGCTTATGCAAAAGTCAGAATTGAAGAAGGCGAATGTAAAGGCAATGAAGGTTGGGCTTTGGCAATTGATGTTCAATAAAAATAAAGTTTGACAGCTTTTATAAAAAATCTATAATGGCAGGATATTTTCAAGTGCGGGAATAGCTCAGTGGTAGAGCACAACCTTGCCAAGGTTGGGGTCGCGAGTTCGAATCTCGTTTCCCGCTCCAATAGATTGATAAAAGCCGCGTACTTTCGCGGCTTTTTTATTTCACTTTTATGGCTGCGTAGCAAAATGGTTATGCAGTGGCCTGCAAAGCCATCTACGCCGGTTCGATTCCGGCCGCAGCCTCCACCATAAAGTTTTTTACAGTTCAACGAAATACATAAACCCGCAAGTCATAAGACTTAGCGGGTTTTTTATTGTCCAGCGAAGTACAACGAAATACGTTTACATCCACTCTAAAACCGGTATAACATTTGGTATAATAGACCTCTATCACAAATGAGTTATACCAATGTCACTATCCGACAGCGCTTGCAAGAATGCCCACAAACACGCCAAAGCCGCAACAGGCAAGGCTTTTACCCTCTTTGACGATAAGGGTTTACATTTACTCATTAAGCCACTCAAGGATAGTTGGGCTAAATGGTGGCGGCTTAAATATCGCTTCGACGGAAAGGATTGTTTATTGTCATTGGGCACTTACCCTGAAATTAGCTTGCAGCAAGCCAGAGAGCAACGGGACGGTATTCGTAAACAGATAGCCGGAGGTATCAACCCAAGCGAAAACCGGAAAGCCGTTAAGTCATCGAAAGCCGATAGCGCAGCAAACAGCTTTGAAGTGATCGCCCGTGAATGGGGACAAAAAAAGGTTGATACCTGGGACGATAAAAACAACCGTTCTAAACGAATGCTTGAAAGAAATATTTTTCCGTGGCTTGGCAGTAAACCGATAACCGACATTTTGCCTAAAGATATTTTGTGCTGTTTACGGCGTGTTGAAGATCGGGGAACTATTGAAACAGCACACCGAACCCTTCAAATATGTGGGCAGGTTTTCCGTTATGCGGTGGCAACGGGCAGAGCCGAACGAGACATAACGCCGGATTTACGCGGCGCATTGCCACCCGCTAAAGGCGAACACTTTGCCGCCATTACCGAACCTAAACAAGTAGCAGAATTGTTAAGGGCGATAGACGGTTATCAAGGCTCGCTTCCTTCCATTTGTGCCTTGAAACTCGCGCCGCTGGTATTTGTCCGCCCTGGTGAATTACGCGCAGCTGAGTGGCTGCATATCGACTTTGACACTAAAGAATGGCGTTATTTTGTATCAAAAACTGAAGTACAGCATATTGTTCCTCTATCTAATCAGGCCGTGGCGATACTGCAAGAACTCCATCCGCTTACAGGTCATGGACGTTTTATATTCCCGTCTGAACGCACACCGCGTGGCGATAGGTGTATGAGTGAAAACACTCTGAATGCGGCATTAAAACGGTTAGGTTACGGTAAAGATGTAATGACCGCCCACGGTTTTAGGGCAATGGCTCGGACTATCCTTGATGAAGTGCTAGGGGTAAGAATTGACTTTATCGAACACCAACTAGCCCACGCAGTAAAAGACCCCAACGGACGCGCCTATAACCGGACAGCACATTTGCCGGAACGCCATAAGATGATGCAGCAATGGGCGGACTATTTGGACGGCTTAAAGAATGGTGCTCAGGTGCTACCGTTTAAAAGTATCGGGTAAACCATGCTGACATTGACGTCCCGCTACAAATCAAATACCTGAGATATAATCCTATTTAATCGGATTGCCTTAGCTGGCAACAAGTGTTATTCATTAGAAATTTCTTTCCTGACTGAAATAAGGTTATATACTGCGCAGCATTGACTTCATTTTGCATTCCTGAGCCGACAATGAGTTTTGCCGATGTATCTCGCGTCTTGGCGCAGCGGGTCCGTTACTGGGTTCTTGCCTGTTTTCTTGCCCGCCTGGGGCTAGTCGTCCTTTTGTTGCGCTGTGTGCCGGCTATTGTTTCCTGGTGGAACGGCGAAACTGTGCTGCTGTTCAGGCAACTGTTGTGTATGGGTGTGATAGGCTTTATCTGTTTGCCTTTGGCCAGAATTAAGATACAGGAAGAAATAAGGGCAAACGAGGTTCTGGTCATTTCCGCAATGTCGTTTTTTTTGACCGCAGTATCGGGTGCGCTGCCTTTTACCGCTTCAGGACTTTCACCCATCGATGCTTTTTTTGAATCGGTTTCGGCAATTACCACCACGGGGCTGAGTACTATCGGCGATATACAGCAACATTCGGCCGGGTTTTTGTTTGACAGGGCCTGGATGCAATGGTACGGGGGATTGGGCATCGCCGTGTTTTCCATTGGTTTGATGCTGCTGGATATGGGTGTCGCCTCCCGGAGGCTGGCGTTAAACGACAGTGCCGACAGCAAAGATATTTTAGGCAGCGCCCGCGTCCATACGCGTAAATTAATTGTTGCCTATTGCACGGTGACATTTTTCGCAATAATGTTGTTACTGTTGGCCGGCACCGACCCATTTAGCGCTGTTACCCACGCGCTGAGCGGCGTATCTACCGGCGGTTTTTCGATTTACAACCGCAGTATCGGCGAGATTCAGGAATGGCATGTACAACTTTTGATGATCTTGTGCAGTTTGATTGGCGCGGTTTCGTTGCCGCTTTATTACCGGCTTGTCCAACAGGGCTTTAAGGCGCTTTTCGGTAATCAGGAAGTCCGGGGTCTATTATCGTTGTCCGCTGTGATCGTCGCTATGCTGACGGTGTTTTCGTATCTTGAGGGCAGTGACGATTGGCTGTCGAATATTAAACATTCTGTAATTCTTGGGCTTTCCGCGCAAACCACGACGGGATTTTCCAATACCGATATCGCGGCACTGGATAACGCATCCAAGCTAACTTTGATTTTTGCGATGCTGGTAGGAGGCTCGATTGGGTCCACCGCCGGAGGAATCAAAATTCTCCGGTTTTTAATCGTGCTGCGCATGTTGCAATTACTCATTGCCCGTTCAGCACTCCCCGCCCATGCCATTCTTGAACCTCGATTGGGAGACGACTACCTGGAAACCGGAGAAATAGAAAAAGCGCTATTGCTGGTCCTGATATTTATAGGAACTGTGTGGTTATCCTGGCTGCCATTTCTGGTTGCAGGTTACGCCCCTCTCGATGCCTTGTTCGAGGTGGTGTCCGCCTGTTCAACCACCGGTTTGTCGTCCGGAATCACTGCAACGAGTCTGGATGCCGGCCTGAAAATCGTGCTGGTTATCGATATGCTGCTAGGACGTGTTGAATTTGTGGCTTTTATCGTGTTTTTGTATCCACGAACCTGGATTAGCTTGAGGAGTTGAATTTGAAAGTCTTATTTATCGGTGCTTCCGGTCTGGCGGTGACTACAGCGCAGCGCTTGCTGAAAAGAGGATATGAGGTCATCATCATCGAAAATGACAAGGATGTTATCACCGGATTGCGCGAAACTATCGACTGCGTGTTTATCAATGGAAACGGCAGCAAACCGGCCATTCTTAAAGAGACCTCACCGGGTACTATCGATGTCCTGTTTTGTCTGACCAAAAACGACGAAGCTAATATTATCTCCAGTCTGGTGGCGCGCTCGCTGGGTGTAAAAAGGGTTATTACCCGTATCGAGGATCCAGAGTTCGAACATATCTGTATCGAACTGGGGCTTAACGATATTATTATTCCGACCTATACCAACGCCCGCTATCTGGAGGGCATCGCTTTAGGTCGTGATATTATCGAATTCCAGGCGATAACCCACGGGGATGTGCGGTTCTTCGCTATGGTTATCGATGAAGAAAACGAAGGAACGGTGAATGAACTCGACTTACCGGGTCAATCCAGAGCGATTTTTTTGTATCGCGACAATCTTTTCGAATTCGCCGACAGCAGCACCAGGCTAAAAAAAGGCGACGAACTGGTGCTAATCGCACACGGCGACGATTACGATAAATTGGTTAATAAGTGGCCGGGGATAATGAAGTGATGGGGCCACATGTCAATGCGGTGCAGTTCGATTACAGTTTTGGAATTTTTAATTTCAGGTAGTTAATGGGATAGCGAGAAACATTTTTCCATACCTGCTGCAAATCCCTGCCCCCAAGCTATAAGACGTTTCATATAATGTTGGGCACAACAAGCATCTACCCCCCTGACAGTCAGTTATAGGAGCCAAAGTTGGTAAAGCGACCTTTGTAATACCCTCACCCTAACCCTCTCCCAAAGGGAGAGGGGATTTTGTGTCGCTTTACCAACGTCGGACTCTATACAAACATCAAGATGCATGGTATTTGAATTTTCAGAGGCTCTTTTAAATTGGCACACTTTGAAATAATTTGTAAACTCCACTGATGATATGCTCAACATCTTGAAACGCATCGGTAATTTGATGAGATATAATGAAAAACACGGGATAAAAAAACTGGGGTTTTGAAAGCGACCAGTTCGTAATTGTTTGTAAGCTTTTACTCTGAAAAAAATATATGTTTCCCAGTAAGGCAATAATTATTCCGATAACTGCGCCAGCGATAATATCTGTAGGGTAATGCATCCCTAAATACTCACGGTTCGCCCATTCAGACGGCCAGTTCATCAGATTTTCCCACAATGCCTTGATAAAGGCTGGGCGGGAAGCCAAGCAACGCTAAAATACGGGTAGTCCCTACAAATCAATGCAGGTTGTAATATTTATCGATTTTTGGCATAGTGCAGCGCCAAACTTTGCAGTACTTATGGCATGAACCAGGCACCAACCAAAATTAATATCGAGTCAAAATTATTTTGCTCCAGACGCGACTGTCCTTACTACCAATGTTTGGATAACAATATAACCAAGGATGGCGTCTACACGACCAAAAATGATGGGGTGGTTCGGCAGATGTTTAACTGCGGAAAAGGAAAGCACCGCTTTTCTGAAACGGGGTAC
>JAGXGJ010000124.1 GCA_024636875.1 Methylococcaceae bacterium
CCCAACAAGGGGTGCCCAGCATCATTCTCGCAATGACTCGACGCGATGTCGGAAAGCCTGCATTTTCACTACGCAAAAAGCGCTTCGTGAAAACACATGCACTATCGCTTCTGGGGACTACTCGACTCCTGTCTCGCAGCGAACGACGATTGGTCAAAGAAAGACACGAACTGAATCAGTAGTATTGATTAAACCCTTCACCCTCGGGGTAACAACCTACAGCCTGGCATCTCTTTAAATATTTTTGTGGTTTTCGTGGATTAACTGATTTTTTAGGCTCATAGCTATATAGTCTGATTACGGTTTCTCTTGAAGTGCATGCCGCAACGATGACACTTGGCGCGTTGTCACCGGATATGCTTCATTGCCCCAACTGTTGCGGATGAAGCTAAGCACCTCGGCGATCTCCTGATCAGTAAATTTTTTCGCAAAAGCGGGCATTTTCTGGGGTTTCGCTCCCCTTTTCGTTTGCGCAGTCTTGCCTCCTTCCAGAACCAGACGGATCAGCGAGGTAGCGTTTTCGGAAAGAACAATCGAATTTCCGGCTAGCTTCGGAAATTTATCAGGTTTGCCAATTCCGGTAATTTGATGGCATTTCGCACAAAATGACTGGTATATGCCTGCACCGGGGCGCTCCACTTCGCCGGTTACTATTGCCGCCAACTCTGTGGGAACAGTTGGGGCACCCGGATTATACGAGGACTTTTCGTCGGAAGCAGGGAAGGTTTTCAAGTAGTGCGCGATCGCATTCAGATCGTCTTTATGCAAATATTGTGTGCTGTTTTCGATGACATCGGTCATGCCGCCAAATGCGGCTATCTGCTTGGCGTGGCCTGTTTCCAGGAAGGCGGCGATGTCTGCTTCAGACCATCGGCCCAGCCCAGCGGCAGCGTCTCCTCTGAGATTTGCCGCGTACCAATTGTCTACCACGGCTCCACTTAAATAAACCGGAGAGGCTTCCGTATAGGCCCTCTCCTGGAAGCCCAGACCGCGAGGCGTATGGCAGGCGCTGCAATGGCCGAGAGACTGCACCAGATAGGCGCCGCGATTCCACTGAGCATCACGGTCATCATGCGGTTTATAGCGCTCGTGCTTAACGAAGGCGAAATCCCAGAAAATCAGGCTCAAGCGTATATTGAAAGGAAAAGGCAGCTTCGTTTCTGGCGGCTTATGGTTGACCGGCGCCACTTCATTCATGAAATAGGCGTAAAGAGCGCGAATATCGTCATCGGTAATCGCTGTGAAGGATGGGTAAGGCATCGCCGGATACAGACGCCTGTCGTCCCTGGCTATGCCGTTACGAACTGCGCGGCTGAAATCGTCCAAGGTATACTTGCCGATACCATTTACCGGATCTGGCGTAATGTTCGTCGAGTAAATGATTCCGAAAGGCGAGTTGAGCGGAAGGCCACCGGCAAAAGGCGGGGATTCCGGTCCGGCAGTATGGCAGGCTATACAGTCGCCTGCCCTGGCCAGGTAAGCACCTCTGTCCACGTCTGCCGAGCTGACTTGCTGCGCCGCGGCAAGGCTGGATAATAATGCAGTGCACGCACAGATTACGGCTTTGACTGTCGGCCTGTTAAAGATGCCCGTGAAGGGTAATGTAAATGGCATGCTAATTAAAACCATGAGCTGCATGGTGGCACCAGCAAAACGGCACAGATGTTGAGTATAATCGCAGTTGTAAAAATAAAACTCGACATGAGGCTTAATTTTACTAAAAACCGGTTTCGGCCTTCGTCCGCCTCGATGGCGCTGCCTCCCTCTCCAGCAGGCTTACGTTCAGACTGCCGCCATAAGGTCCATGCAATAAACCCGGACAGCAGAGCAGCCGCAAAGCAGGCAATGCTGATCACTGCCAGTATGACTGGCAACCCTTCCCAGACCGGTGCAGACAGAGGCGCCTGATAGGGATAGCAGGCATGGGCTGCAAGCGGCTCGCTCAAAGAAAATTGCGCTATCCACGCGACCGGAGCGCCGAATAGAGCCACTCCTATTCGTATCGTGCTCACCCGGCCGCGACCAGGGGGAGGAGATTCAAGTGACGGATCGCGATCGTGGAAAGGATTCATAGTCTGTTCTAGTGCAGCACTTATTTTATATTGACAGTTATGCTATCAATTAAATTTATAAAAATCAATATATTACAAACATAGCAACTTGACTAACTAAAATAGGTGCTGCACTAGTAAAGATATGGCGATAGAAACAAGGTTGCAAATACAAACAACCATACTACATCGACAAAATGCCAGTACAGTCCGCCGATAGTTACAGCGGCGTAGCGTCTTTCATCAAAATAACCTAACGCGATCCAGAGCAGAAGCATCAGCAGAATGATCAGACCGACGATGACATGAAGCATATGAAATCCTGTGATCGTAAAGTACAGCGATCCATAGAGATTCGATGTCATAGTGTAGGTTTTGATGCTCCACTCACGGAGCTGAATGACGACGAAGCAAATGCCAAGAGTAAGCGCCAACGTCATCGACGCAAGACTCCAACGCATCTGCCTGCGCTGAATGCAGCGCTCGCTGGCCCAAACAAAGACACTGCTGGCGAGTAATATCAAGGTATTCAAGCCTGGCATGACCAGGGAGGGCAAACCGTCCGGTGGCCAGTGCTGCTCTGTTTGAGATGCCAGGTAGAAGTAGGAAAACAGTAGATAGCCGAACAGGGAACCTTCGGTGACAATTAATACCAGTACTCCCCACCAGCCGCCTGAGCGTTTGCCCGCGCTGCCTACCGGCAGCGCTTGGTCCAGTTGCATCGCCTCAGCCATGAGCCGCCCCTTTATTGTATTTGCTGTCCGCCACACGCTGGACCAGGGCTTTTCTCGGCCACATCCATGCCATCAGCGACAGGCTGCAGGCCACTGCCATCAGTACTGTAAAATCCCGCCAGTGCAGCAGCAAGCCGGCGAAAGCCAAAGCGCTAAACAACCCGAGAAAGAACGGCGCATAGGAATCGTCCGGCATTTTGAGAATGATGTCCGGCTCGGCATCGAGCGGCGTCGTACCTATCGCTTCCCGTCCTTCCATCAGCAAATAACCTTGTTCGAGGCTGGAACGGCCTCCGCCCTCGTCAAGCCGGCCCTCCCATAATGGATGACGGCTGGCGACAAAGGGAATGACGGCAAAGTTATAAGCCGGTGGCGGTGAGGCCACAGCCCATTCGAGTGTCGGTGCATCCCAGGGATTCGGTGTCGCCAGCGCGCCGCGTTTCAAACTGATGAGGATATTGACCAGAAATATCAAAATGCCGGCGGCAAAAATAAACGATCCAACCGAGGTGACCATATTGACCGCATTCCAGCCCATGTTGGGAGCATAGGTATAAATCCGCCGGGGCATACCCAGCAGGCCTGCCAGGTGCATCGGGAAGAAGCCCAGATTAAAACCGATGAACATGACCCAGAAACTCCATTTTCCCAGCGTTTCATTCATCATGCGGCCAAAGAATTTGGGAAACCAGTAATAGATCCCGCCAACAACAGGAAACACATTGATGCCAAGCAAAACGTAATGCAGGTGCGCGACGACGAAGTAGGTTTCATTCAGCTGAAAATCCAGAGGTACGGCTGCCGTCATCACGCCTGACAGTCCGCCGATGACAAAAAGAATGACAAAACCGGCGAAAAACAGAAACGGCGTATTGAAGACCGGGCGTCCCAGCCAGATGGTTGCTATCCACGCGAAGACTGCGACGGCGCTCGGGATGGATATTACCATGCTGGCTGCACCGAAAAATGACAGCGCAAGCGTCGGCAAGCCGGCGGCGAACATATGATGTATCCATACCCCGAAGCCGAGCAGCATGGTCGCCATGGTTGACAGCGCTACCGCCGAGTAGCCTACCAGGGGGCGACGGCAAAAGGTAGGCAGAGCGTCGGAAACGATACCCATGGCGGGAAGCACGACTGCATAAACCCAGGGATGTCCGAACATCCAGAACAAGTGCTGCCAAAGCAGGGGCTTGCCGCCATTGACCACATCGAAGAAATGCGTACCTATTTGACGGTCCAGCCACAGCAGAAAAAAGGCGAGACTGACCGAGGGGATAGCAAAAATATTCGCAACCGATGCGGTTAGTGTTCCCCAAACGAGAATCGGCACCCGGTTGATCGACATACCGGGAGCACGCATTCGAAACAGCGTGACAACAAAATTGACAGACCCGACGGTTGTGGAAATCCCCAGTAACACCATGCCGAGCGCGTAGACGTCGATGTTGGGTCCGGTGTTGTACTCCAGCCCTGCAAACGGCACGTAATTGAACCAGCCGGCGTTCGGCGCTTCCCCCAAAGGAAAGCTGGCGTACAAAAAGATGCCTGCAAACAGAAATATCCAGTAAGAGAGAGCATTAAGGCGCGGGAACGCCATATCCCGCGAACCCAGCATAAGCGGCCATAAATAGTTGGAAAACCCTGACAATATCGGCAGCGAATACAGAAAAATCATCGTCACACCGTGCATCGTGAAGAGTTGGCTGTACTGTTCCGGCGTCAGCAGGACTTGATCCGGACGTGCGAGTTGCAAACGCATGATCAGCGCTTCGATCCCCCCCATCAGCAAAAAAATAAATGCGGTGACGAGGTAGCGCAGACCTATTGCTTTATGGTCAACCGTCGACAACCACCCGCGCCATCCGGGCGCCGATTCCCATAGTTGGGCGAGGCGTATTTCGGCAGCCGAACCGATCGGGGCCGAGCCGATCTCGGGCACGCGGCGTAGGCTTAGGTCTGGCGAGCTTTGAACGACATCTGTCATGATCGGCATTTCCCAGTGCAGCACCTATTTTCGTTAGTCATAGTGATGTGTCTGTAATGTATTGAATTTATAAATATCATTGCAAGCCTAATCGTCAGGATAAAATAGGTGCTGCACTAGTTAAGTGTCGATAAAAATGCCGACAGCGCGGAAATCTCAGTCGCCGTCAACATCATGCTGGGCATACGCGCACCCGGTTTAATATCCTGGGCATGAGTAATCCATTTCACCAAATGCTCGGAGGTATTGGTTAATAATCCGGCGGCAATCAGGCGGCGTGATTTTAAATGCGTCAAATCGGGTGCATGGGCACCTACGGCTTCGGTACCCCGAATCGTATGACAACCGGAGCAACGATCCAGAAAAAGTTTCTTACCTGCATTAATGTCGATTGTAGAAACCATTGCAGCTGACTTGCGCTGGGCGTCCTGCCATTTCTGAAATTCAGCAGGATTTTGTGCAACAACCTCAAAACCCATGTGTGCATGCTGGACACCGCAATACTGCGTGCATTGCCCCCGATAGATGCCCTCGGCATCGGCCTGGAGCCATTGCTGATTGTTCAGACCCGGAATCATTTGGGTTTTGCCGGCAAGCATCGGCACCCAAAAAGCGTGAATAACATCTGCGCTTTTCAGCTTGACGAGTACGGGTACTCCTACGGGAATATGTATTTCGTTTGCAGTAACAAAGCGGCGTGTAGGGTCATCATCTTCATATTCGATCTTCCACCACCAGTCATACCCGGTGACAGTCAGCGTTAGAGCCGGAGCACGCGTTGGTTTTGCGATCACATTGAGCGTTACCAGTGCATAAATAGCCAGTGCAAACAAAATGCAGGCAGATACGCCGGTCCCGATATAAATCCACGGCATCCCTTCATCTTCGCGGCCAATGGTACATGGATCTTCAGCGGATCGTTTACGAAATACGGCCCCAGTCAGAAGCAGCGCAATAATGACGAAGATTACAGCCAGAAGCGCGACAAATATCCATCCCAAATACATCGTGGGCGTTGCGGCTGGACCGTAACTATGTAAAAAGTAGTTAAGCGGAGCAACTCCGTTTTCCGCCAATGCTGCATTAACCGGTGCAGCCGCGAGGATCATTGAAAAAAATGCGCATTCGACCGCGGCAAAATGGCGAAATCTGGATCGGTAATCGTTCATTAGCGCCAATGCAAATAAAGGGAAATTGAAAATATGGGTTAATTTTTTAGCATGAAACAGGATCTTGTGTCAATCGAAGGCGGAAAGGCGTCCTCAGCGTAACCGCGCTTAAATTCCACCAGTCACCCCCTGGCAAATAATCATTGTGCCGGCGGACAACGCTTCGGGTGACTGCGAAAACATTATCAAATAATCTTAAATTTTAAAAAATCTGGCAAAAATGCTGAATTTATTATCCATGAAAACGGTTAATAAAATTTTCCATAAAACCACTTTAATATAAAAGGCGGCAGCAGCGTGGTTAGTGCAATTACAATGATCATGCCGGCATATATTTCGTTCGTAAAAATCTGGCTTTGTCTGCCCAACTCGGCAAAAACCAAACCGATCTCGCCTCTTGGCACCATCGCCAAACCGATTGCCCAACGTTGCAACCATTCCCCTTTTATAAATAGTGGACTAAGAATTTTTCCTGCCACTGCAACCAGAAACATGCTCGAAGAAAACACCCAGACAAATGGAGAGCTCCAGTCAATTTCACGCAAATTAAGGGATAAACCGACGGTGACAAAAAAAATGGGTGTAAACAAATGAATGATAGGTTTCATTTGCGCTTCGACTTCATGAGCAAAGCTGCTGTCGGTGGCTAAAAATGCACCAAATGGCAGGTAGAAGCGTCGCGACAAAGCCAGTCCCGCCGTAAATCCGCCAAGCAATTGCGGTGCGCCAACTTCGTGTGCAAGCCAGGCAAAAAACAGCATCAACGAAACAATCATACTGGGAATCAGACCCGGCACCTCACTGGCAGAATGCAAACGATGGATGATGAAAGAAATTAATTTTGCGGCTAAAGGGGCCAGCAAGAAAAAGGTAAACAGGGAAAACAATACTTTTCCGGCATTGAGCAGATTTATGCCTCCATCCAGGGAAAATTCATATAATAATGCAAGCAAAACCACACCGAGAATATCGTCCAGCACCGCTGCGCCCAATACGATTTGTCCCTCGGTAGAATTCTGGCGTTTAAGATCCGCCAGAACCCTTAATGTTATGCCGATACTGGTTGCTGTCAGCGTTCCACCTATAAACAGAGCCGGCAGCAGCGGCAGGCCAAAAAACCAATAGGCCAATGAAAAGGCGAACACAAATGGCAAATTTAAACCCATAAAGGCAACAATAATGGATTTGAAACCCGTTTCAACCAGACGTTTAATATCGGTTTCCAGTCCAACTTCAAAAAGCAGCATGATGATGCCGATTTCAGCCAACAGTTTAACCGCTTCCACTGGCTCGACCCAATCCAGCAGACTGGGTCCTAAGATAACGCCAGCCAAGAGTTCGCCTATCACTGGCGGCGTTTTAAGCCGGACAGCCAGCTCAGTAAATAAACGCGCCGAAACCAAAATGATAAACAGCGTTAAAAAATAACTATGGATTGCCATGGTAGATGCGCTAAATTTTCTGAACCTGTTATAAGTTTAATGGGCCAGACCGATTCGTGTCTGTAACGCGGTTTTTTCTGTCCTCCGATTATTGAGTATTCTTATAAACGTAAGTTTTCCGTGCCGTAGCATGCAGGTAAAAAAGCCTGCATACACTATGAAACACCAAAAACTGATAGCCATCCAACAATAACAATCGAACTCCGGCCAAGCCCTGTTTTTTAACCATTACTTTAGCCTCAATTCTATAAGCAGGATAGCCACAAGAAATATTATCCCAACTTTTTTTCCACTAATTACAGACTGGCCAAAGGGTGACGGCGGCCCTTTCAGGATAACACCTGTCATAACCGGCGTATTTGCGGCGCTTGGAGAGTGGGTCAAATGCGTCCTTATTCATGCTGTTGTCCGGTAACAAGTATTCATTTCGCCTCTTCAACCATACTGATCGTCTTTTCCTCAACCTCTTTGGCAACCTGAACTATCGCTGTGTCCTGTGATAGCGCTGAAAGCATTTGCCCTGGCTTGATAAGGCCGATCTTGGTTTTGCCTTTATCCGTAAACACCGAGATACGGCACGGTAACGCCATGTTCAGGCGCATATCGGTGGACAAAACTTTTGCAGCCTGCCCCGGATTGCAGACTTCAAATATTTTGCACTCCTCATCAAATGCAATGCCTTTACTGCGAAGCGTGGTCCCCAGGTCGTGGACATGCAGCACCCCGAAGCCATGATGCTTGACTGCCGAGTCAAGGTCTGTCGACGCCTGATTGAATGATTTATTGGTTTCAACTATGTAATACATGATATATCCTCGATGTTTGTGAATGACCTGAAATATTTTTTGCACCGGCAGCAAATGGCATTCCGGTTAAATTGAAATAATAGAGCCTTGTTTACCGAGGCCCCTGCTTGTTAAAGTGCTCGCTTTTCCAAAACTGCAAATCGGAGTCCGTCAATTTTTGCATCACAGTTTTCCCCGCATAACTGTGCATAAGCTATCGTTCGGTTCGTTTTGTGATAGCCGCGCCTAAGGTAAAAGTCAATCAGCTCGTCTCTTAACGAAATTACAATCAAGACAAATTTCTCAACGTTGAAATGATGGCTTGCATAAAGTTCGGCTTGAGCCAGCATTTGCTTTCCGATACCCTTGCATTGGCAGGCAGGATTAACGGCGAGCATGCCGATATGCGCCTGGTTTTTTGATTTCTCCAGATGTACGCAAGCGATAATAACGTCTTCGTGCAAACCAAGCAGTATGATCGAATCATCTTCAGCCAGCAGCTTTTTAAGCGCTTGTTCGCTGGTACGCGTACCGTGGAAAAAACCCGATTCATCCGTCCAAATGGCGGCATCCGGTTCAGGATTATAAGCCGTGTTAACCAGTTGCACCAGGGCAGCCACATCATTGAGATTGGCTGTGCGGAAGGTCGTTATATTCATTGCAATAGCTAGAAAACGGTGCAGGATAGCAACATAATGGATACTTCTACCAAATCCCAGGATTCATTTCAATCTTTTAGCGAATCCTTCAGTGCCGGGTTAAAAATCCCGTTCCGCTAGTTCTTTCGGAGTGGAATCCAAACGCTGTAAGGGTGATTTCGCGCCAGAAAAAAGCCATAAACTGCTATGAGGCATTGATCATCTGAGAATACATCTTACGAGCTTAATAATGTAATGATGCCTTGCTTGAAAAGTTCCTCGACGCGCTTGTTGATTTCCTCAAGGCAAAGTTCCTCCTTGTTGATGGCGAGAAAGCAATTTGCTGCTTTAATTAGTTAGGAGTACACTAAAATTATCCTCATATCTTAAAGAGCGGATAAAGCGTTATGTTGATTAAACGGAGTATTCGATTTGTTTTGCTGATTTTGCTGACTGTTGCAGCAATTGCTTCTTCCGGGGAAAAGGATAATCAGGCATTAAATAATTCGTTATTGATACAACTTGAAATTAATGATGTTATAGGTCCGGCAACAGCCGATTATATAGAACGCAATCTGCAAAAAGCGATTGTCAGCGGAGGCATGGCGGTACTGATTCGCATGGATACGCCAGGAGGTCTGGATAATTCCATGCGCCGGATAATCAAACAGATCATTGCCTCTCCCATACCTGTGATCAGTTATGTAGCGCCCAGCGGCGCACGTGCAGCCAGCGCCGGGACTTATATCCTTTATGCCAGCCATATCGCCGCAATGGCGCCGGGAACCAACCTGGGCGCGGCAACGCCGGTGCAATTCGGTGGTATTGGCGGCTTTGATGACGACAAAGACAAGGCTGATAAGAAGGACGATAAAGCTAAACCGTTGTCTGATTCAATGACTCACAAAATGGTCAATGATGCAGCCGCTTATATTCGAAGTTTGGCAGAAATGCATGGCAGAAACGAACAATGGGCCGAAAAGGCGGTACGTGAGGCTGCCAGCCTTTCTGCGTCTGAAGCATTAAAATTGAATGTGATTGATATTGTCGCTGTGGATGTAACCGATTTGCTTCGGCAGCTGCAAGGCTGGAAAGTCAAGGTTTCCGGTCAAGAACTCATATTAGATACCGGGCGGGTTGAGATAAAGAGTATCAAGCCGGACTGGCGAAATCGGTTTCTGGCTGTAATTACCAATCCCAGCATTGCCTATATTTTATTGATGATCGGTATATATGGGCTGGTGCTTGAATTCTCCAATACAGGCAGCGTTGTACCCGGCACCATAGGGGGTATTGCATTGTTGCTGGCTTTATATGCATTTCAGCTATTGCCGGTCAATTATGCCGGTATGGGCCTGATCCTGTTAGGGATCGCGCTTATGATAGCTGAAGCCTTTGTGGCCAGTTTCGGCATACTTGGACTGGGAGGAATTGTCTCTTTTGTCATTGGCTCAGTAATATTGATGAATACCGATGTGCCGGGATTCGGGATAGATCTGGGTCTTGTTGCCGGTTTCGCCTTGAGCAGCGCGGTCTTTTTCATCATCGCCATCGGCCTGATATTAAAAGCAAGACACAGACCGGTTGTCACTGGCAAGGAAGAAATGATCGGTCTTGTGGGTGAGACAATAGATGATTTTACCGGTACAGGGATGATTCGTATTCATAGTGAAAACTGGCGGGCATCATGTGATCAACCGTTACATAAAAATGAAAAAGTGATGGTGACTGCAATCGATGGTCTGCTATTACAGGTTATGCCTATCCAAACACAAGGGGACGAGTGATGTTTGCCAATTTCAGTTTAATCTTCATCGGCATTTTGCTGCTCCTGGTAATCAGCGCGTTCAGGATTTTAAGGGAATATGAACGCGGCGTTATTTTTATGCTCGGCCGATTTAACAAGGTAAAAGGGCCGGGGTTAATCATTGTCATTCCCTTGATTCAACAAATGGTACGGGTTGATTTAAGAACAATCGTTATGGATGTGCCGACACAGGATGTGATTTCCCGCGACAACGTTTCCGTTAAGGTCAATGCTGTCGTCTATTTTCGTGCCATAGATCCGGAGAAGGCGATCATACAAGTGGAACATTTTTATGAGGCGACCAGCCAGCTGGCACAAACTACCTTACGTTCGGTATTGGGACAGCATGAACTGGATGAAATGCTGGCTGAACGTGATCGCCTCAATATTGATATTCAAACCAGTCTGGATCAGCAAACTGATGCCTGGGGGATAAAAGTGTCCAATGTTGAAATCAAACACGTGGATCTGGATGAACGCATGGTCCGGGCCATTGCCAAACAGGCGGAAGCCGAGCGCACCCGGCGTGCTAAAGTCATTCATGCGGAAGGGGAACTGCAGGCTGCCGAGAAGTTGTTGCAGGCGGCAAAAATCCTGTCAGAACAACCCGAAGCGATTCAGTTGAGATACATGCAAACATTAACTGAAATTGCCGGCGACAAATCCTCCACTATCGTGTTTCCACTGGAACTATTGAAAAATTTAAAACAATAACTGCATCATGAACACACCCCATTTTACATAGCTAGCTCAATTAAGCTACGATCAAGCAAATTTTTAAGCCCTGAACGGTACATATAGAGTCCGACGTTGGTAAAGCGACACAAAGTCCCCTCTCCCTTTGGGAGAGGGTTAGGGTGAGGGTATTACAAAGGTCGCTTTACCAACTTTGGCTCCTATACCGCATTGCCTTGGTTCCTGCATCAGGATCGTAAGGCCGGATAATACCTTCACTGACAGCCTGCTTGGTAATCCGGCTGATCATGGCGCTGTTTTTAACGTCAACGCCTATTCGCTTTTGACAATTAATCGATCCTCTTTCAGGGTAATCAGGTTTAGTCACAATGCCTTTGAGTTGTTTAATATTGAGAACTTCTTTAGGGCTTCTTCGTTCGAAACTGGAATATTGATATTCCCAATTATAGTTTTATTCAGATTTGACATGGTTGCACCTTGAGACTCCGCTTCAAGATAAGACTTAATCGTTTTTCCTGAAAGGGGTGTGCATATATATTCAGAGAAAACTCCAATCACGCACAGCTTGATGCGCTTTGGAGGAACCAGACAGCACACCCTGCAGTACCACCGTGGCGCTGCGTCCGCCCCTTACACAGGTCGGGCACATCAGGGTCTTATGCCCGATTTCAACGATGAGGCCTTATTCACCCGGTTAAGACACTGCCCGGACTCGCCCTCAAAGCGTGAAATATTCACAGTTTTTGAAGGCTTTACTTCACAGACTCCCAGCCGAAACAACCCTACACTTGAGACATCTTCTGTTTCCAGGGGTTATAAGCCCAACAACAGAAATCAAACTTTAACGGGTAATTGAGTTCGGGAGACAACCATGCAAAACAAACAAAAAATTATTGCAGGTTTTTTGAAAGCAGGCGATGAACTGCTTGACCTGTCGCAAGAAAAAGACCTGTCGAAAATAGCCAGGAGTCTCGCCCTGCCTGATGCCTTGGCAGATCTGGCCTATAAGGGACAGGCAGCAGAAGGCGTCGCCATCGTCAAGGCGCTGCCCCCAACCGATCAGCAAAACATCTTCTCCGTGACTGGTGCCGTGTGGGGACTGGCTTATAACGGGCAAGCGGCGGCAGTCATGAGCATTATCGAGGCGTGGCCCACAGCCGCCCAGAAAGCCGTTATCAAAGATAGCAACCACGCCCATCCCTATGCCGGGTGGGCACTGGCAGATAACGGACAGATGGAAAGACTCAAAAAAATCAGATCAAATTGGGGCGCCCTTCATTTTGGGGTAAAAGTAGTGAACAGTTCAAACATAAGGCACAACGACCCCTCAGGTTTCCCTGATATTTTTTTAAATCCAGCCTAAAAAATGGTTACGGTTGGCTTTGAGAAATTATCTGTAAGAGCCG
>JAGXGJ010000125.1 GCA_024636875.1 Methylococcaceae bacterium
GTGTTAAGCTTAATCTCTGGATTTTATAATGACCCCGATTAAGGCATATTAAATTCTTAACTATTTGTTTTTATGACATATTCAATATGTAATTTTAGAAAAACGGTATCAATGAAAAATCCTAGACTTCCGGTTGTCTGACCTTCCAGTTAGATTGCACTACAACATCAAGCGTTTAAAGATAGTTATCGATGTTAACTCACATCCTGTACACCATCAAAGCTATTTTTAGCTACAGCATTTTCAAAAAGGATCTGCCCGATGATATTGATAAAATCAAGCTAATTCCATGCCACAAGCAAAATCCATTAAAACCAGAGTAAAATCATGTCAACTTTCCTTAAAACCATGCGTTAACAAGAATGAAAAAAATTTTATTGGTTGAAATGAACCGTTTAATGCGGTGCATTCCAACCAATACCGGTTTTGAGTTCTTGCCGGACACTGTCATCAAGCCGTAGATACACGGCTTGAAGGTGACCATTGAGGAATGCGCTTTAATATTGGGCCAGAGGGGTGCAGCCTTCCTTGAAGATGTGGTCAGTTAAGGCATTGCCAGGGTACTTGTTTCAGCACTTAATCTACCATGCACTGAAGCACAATCAGTGCTTACAGCAATCATCATGAAGCCGGTTTATTTTTGCCAATAAGCCCGCATACTCCGCCGTCTTGGCCTGGGCATAATTCAGATTCTTAAATAACCCGGTTAAACGGGTAAAATAAGTGCGCGCTTCATCCTGATCTGCAAACTGATAATCCGCATTGACCAGTTCAACTACTTTTTTGAAGTTTTCCTGTTGCCGTTTTATCGGCACAGCCACATCGATTGCATCATAGGCATCCTGTTGCAGGTACACCATGTCCAGGAATTTAGCCTCCTCATAGCATACAAAATCCTCAAGGGTAATACCCTCTTCTCCGGCTACCTGTATCATTTGGTAGACGCTGTCGCCACGTTTCAGCAATTCCAGCATAGACTGTACATCGTCTGTCCAGCCCGGACCGAGATTTTCTTCATACCAGGTTTTGACCTGGCTCAGATAACGTGACCATGATAATAATGGGTCAACAGCGGGATAAAAACGTTTATAGGCCCGGTCCGCGCTTAAACCTAAAAAGGTTTTTACTGTACCTAAGGTCGCCTGGGTAACCGGCTCTTCAAAATTCCCCCCTGCCGGCGAGACTGTTCCTATCATGGTTAAACTGCCGATAGTCGAATCCGGCGTTCGAATGACCCCCGCGCGTTCATAAATATTTTTAATGGCGGAATCGAGATATGCAGGAAAGGCTTCTTCGCCGGGAATTTCTTCCAGGCGCGCCGATGTTTCGCGCATCGCTTGCGCCCAGCGGGAGGTCGAATCAGCCAGTAGCAGCACATTCAAACCCATTTGCCGGTAGTATTCGCCGAGGGTAATACCGGTGTATACCGAGGCCTCTCTTGCGGCAACCGGCATCGATGAGGTATTGCAGATAATGATTGTCCGATCCATTAAGGAACCACCGCTTTTGGGATCGGTGAGTAATGGAAATTCCGTAATCGTCTCGACAATTTCACCGGCGCGCTCACCGCATGCGACGACGATGACGATGTCAACATCGGAATTGCGGGAGATTAAATTTTGTAATACGGTTTTGCCGGCGCCAAAAGGTCCCGGAATGCAGCCGGTACCGCCCAATGCAATCGGAAAAAAGGTATCGATTAAGCGCAGCTTTGTAATCAACGGTGTTTGCGGATAAAGACGTTCGCAAATGTTTTGTTTGATTAACTGCTGCGGCAAGGGTTTTCGGACAGGCCAGCGCTGTTTGAGGGTAAGGATTTTTTCTTTAGCGTTGGCTGGTTTGATTTTGGCAATCGGGTCATTAACCGTGACAGTGCCTTCCTGAATCCAGGTGATTTCGACTTCGCCGGTAATATCAAAAGGCGTCATGATTTTATGGATAAAACCACGCTCCGGGACTGTACCTATGACCGAACCGGCGCGCAATAGTGTGCCGGCTTTAACACAGGAGGTAAACGCCCATTTACTCAGGGGATTTAAGGCCGGCATATCGATTCCGCGCGGTAAAAAGAAACCGTATTCTGCAGCCAGGACATCCAAGGGATTTTGTAATCCGTCATACACCTGGCCTAACAGGCCGGGGCCTAGTTCCACAGACAGCATGTCGCCGGTTTGTTCAACAGGATCGCCGATAGCAATGCCCTGAGTACTTTCATAGACCTGGGCGTCAGCGGTATTGCCCTGAATTCTGAGCACCTCGGCTTTAAGCCGCTCGGTATAACCAGCATCGCTCCGCGAAGGTATAATATAAACCACTTCATTTTTGGTAAGCGGTTTGGTGCTGCCTTCGACAGCTTGTATTGAAACAATGTCATCTTGCACCGCGGTTATTCTGGCAGTTGTCATTGGACTATTACTCATGAGTCGGCTAATTAAAAACTTGTCGGACAATTGCGCAGGCCCGCGTCAATCAACTTATTAAAATTTGACAAGGCGGTATCTTTAAAATAGTCCCGGTTATAATGCGACCAACGGTTGATCACATCCCAACGCATGACGTAAATCACTACGGCTTCAAAGTCGAATGTGTGCTGATTGCCTAGCTTGGCATAATAACGCCAGGACATGGTTAATAATAACTTTTCTAATTCCAAAGGCTGGTTTTGGACGATAAATTCGTTGGCTTTGCCAAGCCAGGGCACTTCTATCGGGCTGATACCAAAATCGGGACGCTCCCAATTTTTCGCAATAGCAGGCAGCCATTTACCAAATCCCATAAAACTATTTTTATCCGGTGGTGTAAAACCGGTATGGCGCAGCCTAAGGCCGGATACCAGGGTTCTGGTCGTCAAGCGCCAAAGCGCCAGCTGTTTTAAAAAGGGATTTTTAATCATCGCAAGGGCGGCATTATCCTGTGCAATAATTTCTTCGCTGCCCCCGTCGCGCGCATGGGACCAGAAGAGCATTTGTTTAATACTTTCCAGCTCTTCAAGATCACGTTTATCCAATAATGCCAGCCGCTTATCCAGTTGAATTTGGGAAACAGGCGGTTGCAAGGCGCTTAATAAATCCTTCGGGTGCAGCGGCAAGCTAGTCATCAACATGGTGTATTTAAACGCCCGGCTCACCGCACGATACCTTGCAAGAGCGCTCTAAAACGAGGCTGTATATGCTCCAGGAGTAGCGCCGCAACGGTTTTATCCGAAAAGTCTATCACCATTTCTTCATCAATAAGTTTGATAAATAAGCCGTCGCTAAGATCGCTTGCTACGCCCAGGGTAACCCCGCTGCGTAATAAATCGGCGGCAATTGCCGCCGTTAAATGGGAAAGCGTGCCCTCTTTCAATTCTTCCGGGTTTTTCTTAAGCGCCTCGATGCCTATAACTTTTTCAGGCAATTGCAGCAGGATATTTTCGCTATCGTCCAGGCCGGTTTTGTCGCGAACCCGTCCGGCCAAAGCAAGAATAAGTTTGGACAGGAACTCCCGGTCAGCCATTTGCGTTCCAACGACCCGTCCGACTTCTTCACTGAAGCTGCCAAGCAAGGTATCGCGCAGTTTAAGCATGGCATCGCGGGTCGCCAATTTTAAAGCATCCTGCGCCGCATGTTTGATTTCGTTTGCGTCAGCTTTGGCTTTGTCGACAATCTGTTGGGCATTGCCTTGGGCTTCGGAGATAATCCATTCCGCGTGTTTATGCGCTTCATGAATAATGTTTTCAGCTTCAGCCTGCCCCGCCACAACACCATCATTTCGCAAACGTTCGATTAATTCATCAACCCCTGATGAAGGAAATTGTGTTTCAGTTTTATCCATAGCACTCCTCCTAGACTTTTGGAATACCGCCACTGATGACTAATGCGAAGATAAAGATAAATACTGAAAAGCCTTCGACAACCGCTGCCGGTACAATTGAAAGACCGAATATCTCCGGCTTGTTTTTAAAGGCATGAATTGCAGTTGCAGAGCATTGACCTTGATAAATTGCACAAGTCAGTAACGCCAAACCGGATAATAAGCCGACGGCAAAAATACCGGGCGCTACTTCATGGGTAATTGGACGGTTTAGTGTAAACATGACGACAATACCGAAGATCACCTGCGATGAAGGCATTGCCGAAACACCTGCAAATCGGCCATAGCCACTCTCACTATCGAGCATCGCACCGATAGCGGCTTGTCCAGCGACAGAGCAACCTATTACGCTGCCAACTCCGCCTAACGCCATAGGTGCGTAGATACCGATCCAACCCAATAATGCAATGAGAAAATCAGACATTCGTTGACTCCTTTTAAAGTATGAAAAAACGGGTTTAGTTCAGGTTCATGGCAAGAATAACTGATAATAAACGCTACAACGTTTATTATTCCAGCGGCTGATTTTTTTTGGAGAACGCCTTAAACGGATAACCTTCTTCGGTAAGACTCCAATTAAAAAATTCTATAAAGTTTAGACGTAATCCATGTAATGCACCGTTGATGACACCTAGAACTATATTAAGAAGATGTCCAAATAGTAGTATCAAGATGCTGAATAATAACCCTAAACCACGCAACGAATGGTAGATTTCAACGGCAAGGTTGTTAAATGTCAAGGCCAGCGATGCCCCCGCCAAGCCCAATGCAAATAAACGCATATAGCTCAAAATATTGCCAAAAATTTTGGTAATATCGGTTAAGCCATGCAAACCTTCCAAAAAGCGCGCGGCAACATCAGACAACTTGTGAATGGGTCGATCCCCGCTACAACACAGGATGGCGACAGCTCCAAGTCCCATAAGGCCATAACTGCCTTGCTGCAACCAGGTTATATGCAGCGTATGGGCCCGCCAAAGACAAAATCCGCCCAAGGTTATAGCAGCCCAGCCCAAGCTGGCAAAGGCGCTGGTCTTTGCTCTGCGTTGATAGGCCATAACCAGATTCGATAAGACAAGATGGATCACGCCCACCGCAATTGATAACAGCATCATACTGTCGAAGTCCTGTAACTCCAGGATTTTATATTGTCCCATAAAACTATGCTTTGGCGCGATATAGCCGAAATAACTGCCAATTAAAATGCCCCAAAGCATCGATAAAACTAAAGTCACCAGCATTAACATGCGCATGTCTTTAGCAATGCCTTGCTTTAAACTACGCCATTTGAATGCCAGATAAAGGCCAAGCAGCGCGGCATACCCAGCATCGGATAAAATCATGGCAAAAAACACCGCAACAGACAAAAAAACAATGGTAGTGGGGTCCCAGCTATAATAATTCGGGATTTGATAAAAGCTTAAAAGATCTTCTGCGCCCGCTACAACGGGATTATTTTTGAGTAACGTGGGCGGGTTGTCATTGCTGCCCGGCTTGGCGACTAATAATGCAAGCTGATGCTGTCGGGCAAATTTTTCAAACTTATTCACTTCCGATCCGTCTACCCAGGCCTGAATCAAAAACACGCCGGATTGATCCAGGGTAAGATAATGTGCAGCTGTTAATACAGATTGATCCTGTGCCTGAGTGAGTTGTAAGGTCATCAAACTTATCCAGCGGGTCAAGGACTCGCGCTCGGCCTGTTTATCCTCGAGTCGCAGTTCAACATAATTAAGCCTTTTTTTAAGCGTATCAAGGGAACGGGTGCCGGTATGCGTCCTCGGCACCGGCATACTCGCTGTTGATGGTTCGTCTTTGGCGATTACGACGACATAACACCGCAAATTGTCATGATAGACCACTTGCCAAGCCAAACCTTCGAGCGGTAATTTCTTTATCAGTCGTTGTGGAACGATATAAAACCACAGGTTTAAACCGCGGATTTGTTCTTTATCAGGCAACTGAAAATTGCCCCAGGGTTCGATTTCCTTAATACGCTTGTTTATCGCATCGCGTTCATCCATCAGGTTACGGATTTCAATTTGCAGGTCTAAAGCAGTTTTAACAATGCGCTCTAAATCAAAATCCTCAGCCACTAAAACCTGGTGGCGTTTATTGGCACAACTGCTTAAATATTTTAACGCTGACAACGTTTTTTCAGCGACCCCGGTATCTATTCCGGGAGTCCCTGTCATTGTCTTATTTAAAGAAATCAGATGACTTCCGCCGGTTTCCTGTAAAGCCTCCAAGACTGCTGATTTTTCATTCAGCAAGCCGCAAAAAGTTAATTTTTTTAACTGCACGATAGCCATTTATCAATCCTTCTTTTGCTTCGTTAATTTAGCTCTAACGACACCTGCTCTTTCGGCATCGGATAAAAAAATACGAATTTTGCGAATATTTTGCAGTGATTGTGGAATAAGCACCTTATCAAATAAATTGACCCGTTGACTGATTTTTTTAACTGCTTTGTTTAATATCGAAACCCGTTGTAAATAAATACGGTGTTGCAGTTTTAATTCCAGCATGATTTTTAGCTGCACAACTACCTGGTCTACCCAGTGCGGCCGGCAGAAAGGTGAATAATTATTCACTTGCATTTGCAGATTATTAAGAACCGGTAAATTAATACCGACTATATTCTCGGAACCTATATCGACTTGATCTACTTTTACTAAATCGGTTAAATCCGGGATAGTCGATGATAACATTGGCAAATCGGTGCTTACGAACTGCAAGCAAGCTTGTATAGCTTGTTCAAATTCAGCTAATTTAGTCATTGCTTTGCTTCGTTCAGCCATTAATTGTTGTCGTTTTAAATCCAGAGAAGGCAGATATTGGCGGTAACGCTTAAGGTTAATGGATTGTTTTTGCAATGAAGCTTTACTAAATGTCAATCTGGGCATAAACCATCCTCCTTAAATGACTAGGTGGCGTTTGCTGTAGCGGATTTTGGAAAATATTTATCAATCAAGTATTGTTTCATTAATAATTCCTCGGTTTCAAAACACTCTGCCAAAGTCTGCCAGCATAAATCCAGGGCTGCTTCAAGTGGAATTGAAACATTAATATCCATAAATCGTTCCCGAAACAACTGGCCGAATTTCAGCAGTTTTTTATCAAAGCTGGATAATTCAAACGCCATTGCCTGTTTTTGTGCCGCTTCATTGGCATTCGAATAAAACCGGATCATCGTATTCATGATTTGGGAATGATCTTCGCGGGTGACTTTGCCGATCACATGCTGTTTAAGTCTTGACAAGGAACCAAAGGGATCAAGCATGGCATCATGCAGATAAAACTGGCCTTCGGTAATATAGCCGGTATTGTCAGGGACAGGATGAGTAATATCGTCTCCCGGCATGGTTGTTACACTCAGGATCGTGACTGAGCCAGCTCCTTTATAATCACACGCTTTTTCATAACGGCGCGCCAATTGCGAATACAAATCTCCCATATAGCCGCGATTGGAAGGGACATGCTCCATTGAGACGCCAATTTCTTTCATGGCATCGGCATAGGCGGTCATATCGGTCAATAAAACCAGAACCCGTTTGCCTTCTTCGACAGCAAAACGTTCTGCAACGGTCAATGCCATATCAGGTACGAGTAAACGCTCTACTATGGGATCGGATGCGAGATTGCAAAACATCACAGTACGCGCAAATACACCGGCGTCTTCAAATTGACTGCGAAAATAATAATAATCGTCAAAAATCAAGCCTAAGCCGGCAAATACAACTATATCAGCATCGGCCTGAATGCCGATACGCGCTAAAAATTGATTATAAGGTTCACCGGAAATAGAAAAAATGGGGATTTTCTGACTCTCAACCAGGCAATTGAATACATCAATCATTGGTACGTTGGTGCGGATCATTTTAGAAGCCAGAATACGTTTCATGGGATTAACCGAAGGACTCAGGATGTTGACTTTTGGATCCGGACCGAGGCTGGAGCCTCCATCCATGGGCTCACCTACACCATTAAAAATACGCCCGAGAATGTTGGGTGAGTAGGTAACCTGCATTACCCGACCCAAAAAACGGACTGAAGCATCGGTCGAAATACCCCGCGTTTCTGAAAAAACTTGTAAAGATACCTGGTCGCCCTTAATCTTAATAACCTGAGACAAGGATTTTGAACCGTCGCTGTTTTCAATTTGAGCCAAATCACCAAAACATATGGAGATTTCTTGATTTCCCGGCTTTTGTGAGACTTTAATCGTAATTATATTACCGATGATAGCAATAATATTGTGGTGCTTGATCATGTTATCAATCATAAATGTTCAAATGCCTTTGTAGTGAAAAATTACCTGGGAGGACTGTCAGGAAATAGAACTTTTGTGAAAATACACAATACATATTAATTGAAGACCGATTTTAAAACTAACTGAAGTTTCCCAATTTTTTGGGAGCATAAATATTAGATAATGCTAATTTTCGAAAAATATTAGCAAACTCTAATATGCCTTTACGAATCAGTCGTTTGTTCTTTAAAAAACAATAACTTATTGATGAATAAGGCCTTGTTTTATTGTATAATACAGGATTCTAAGCCACTGATTATACA
>JAGXGJ010000126.1 GCA_024636875.1 Methylococcaceae bacterium
CCAACAAGCGGCAAAAATTACGCGACCGCTACTGCCTTCGGCGGCCCCAGCCGTCCTGCTTCACTCGTTGCATACCCAACAAGGGGTATGCAACGTAGTTACGCAATGACTCGACGCGATGTCGTAAAGCCTGCATTTTCACTACGCATAAAGCGCTTCGTGAAAACACATGCCCTATCGCTTCTGGGGACTACTCGACTCCTGTCTCGCAGCGAGCGACAAAAAAAAGATATAATAAACAAATTTTAAACAGAGGATAAGAACATGAACGAAAACTGGATTGCCCCCTCCATTCTTTCAGCTGACTTTGCCAAATTAGGCGAAGAAGTTGATAACGTTTTAGCCGCAGGCGCTGATATCGTACATTTTGATGTTATGGATAATCATTTTGTACCCAATCTGACCATCGGACCACTGGTATGCGAAGCCTTGAGAAAACACGGGGTGACCGCGCCGATTGATGTGCATTTGATGGTTGCTCCCGTAGATCGGATTATCCCTGATTTTGCCACAGCCGGCGCCAGCATCATTACCTTTCATCCGGAAGCATCGTTGCATATCGACCGGACTTTGCAATTAATCAAAGATTCCGGTTGTAAAGCAGGCTTAACCTTTAATCCCGGTACACCGTTGCATTATCTAGACCATATCATGGACAAACTGGATATAATTTTATTGATGTCGGTAAATCCCGGCTTCGGCGGACAATCGTTTATCCCTTCAGCACTGGATAAATTAAAGATAGTCAGAAAAAAAATTGATGACAGCGGTTTGGATATTCGACTGGAAATCGACGGCGGCGTAAAAACCGACAATATTCGCGAAATTAAAGCGGCGGGCGCAGATACCTTTGTTGCAGGTTCAGCGATTTTCAGTCAGTCTGATTACAAAAAAGTCATTGATGAAATGCGTGCGGAAATGGCGCTGGCGGTTTAGCATTGAGATCGTAGGGCGGTTTCACTTCGTGCTCTAACGGGTCGCGCTGGCAAACCGCCAACTATATCAATCTTAAAATGACAGATGCCGGCGAATCGGTTGACAGCTTTAATTGGATCCTTGGTAGGATAATTTTATGAATTGGGCCAGTATTTGTGAAAATCCCGTATTAGCAAATTTACCTTTTAAAATTCAGACTGATAAATGGGGCAATATAGTCATGAGTCCGGCATCAAACAAGCATGGCATATACCAGGCAAAAATCGTTGCCTTGCTCAGCCGACTGATGCAAACAGGCATTGTGATTGCAGAATGCTCAGTTGAAACCAGTGAAGGAACAAAAGTGGCGGATGTTGCCTGGGCATCAACTCAATTTATCCAAACAAACAAAGACATGACGCCCTTTATTGAAGCGCCTGAAATCTGTATTGAAATTCTGTCACCATCAAATACCCCTGCGGAGATGGACGAAAAAAAAGAGCTTTATTTTGCCAGAGGTTGTAAAGAATTTTGGGTGTGTGATTCTGAGGGGACTATGAAATTTCACAAAAACACAGGAGAATTGGAGCATAGTCTTATCTTTAATGAATTTCCTTATGTAGTTGAGATTTAAGCGTAGTTTTCGATGGAATATTTCCCAGTTCGTATGATGTGCTGAACACAGTGAATGGCATAAATATTAAACAAGTATCCATCGCGAATGATGCGCTTCCTTCGTCAGCACATCCTACGGGCTGACGCCATTTTCAGTCATCAGAAAAAGGAAAAAGTTGTGGTTTTAAAGAAATCTTTTGTGGTAGTTTTAGCGTTGTGCTGTCTTGCTCAGATAGCATCTGCCGATGATGTGGGATTAACCAAGCAGTTTTCGGCCTGCATGGATAAGTCGGGCGGTGTTACGGTAAATATGCTTGACTGCATCGGCGAGGAAACAAAACGCCAAGATACTCGCCTCAATAAAGCCTATAAAGAAGTCACGACTCAGCTATCTCCCGCGCGTAAGAGGCAGTTGCAGGATGTGTTCAGCGTACTTGGATAAAGTACCGGGATGCAAACTGCAATTTCTATGCTGACCCGGATGGGGGAACGATAGCGGTGGTGAATTCAAATGACTGCTTTATGTCCGCCACGGCATCACGCGCCAAAGAACTTGAAGGCTTCAAAGAGTAATTACGCATAACATTACGGTCAAGAGGTACGCTCCGCAATTGGGTGAAGCCAGCTCGCGGAGCGTACCTCACCTTTGACATTAGATTTTTAGAGGTTTTTTATGAGTAACAATTATTAGGTAGTAAGCGCAATGTTTGGCGGCAAGGACGATGTATTAGACGATTTTTTGGAGCGAGGCTACTGGTATTGCTGGGAAGAAAATTCAGGTGACACTGATGTTACAGCTGCGGTAAAAGATATGCAAAGACGCTTTTTAGATATAAAAAAAGGCGACCGCATAGCCGTTAAAAGATTATTAGGCCAGGGAGCAACGGAAATAGAAATTCGTGCAATCGGTATAGTTAAAGCCGTGGACAAAGATGAATGGCGAGTATATGTTGATTGGTTGCCTATAGGCTCATCATTCGATAAAAAAATAAACCGACGTGTTAGTTTTAGTGGTGCTGGGTCAGCACTTCATGGACCATATACAAATGATAACCCTTGGATTCGTCAAATATTTTGTGTGTAGCAAGCAGCCTTGATGGATTAAAACGGAATCGAGGGCGTGTTAGGCTCCCGATTATCCTATCCTCGATTCCACTGCGTTACATCGAGGCTACTTCTTAGGGCTCAGTAATTAATTAAAGCTTTTGTTGGTTTGTCACTGTTGTAGAGAAGCGGGCAAACAGCTTAGGATTATTTCAGCGCGTAAAGCCAATAAATCAGAACAGAAACAATATGAGGGGTTTCGTGATGCGTGATAATTATTATTTTTCTAATTCCATACCGAATCCATACACAAAAATTACAACAACGCCAGCATTACCCGATGAGTTACACAAGAAGCCATGCAATCAACTGACATTAAAACAAAAACTAAAGCTATTGTATTGGCGCTGCAAGAGTTAATTAAAAATAATAAAGTTGCAGGGCTAAAATCTTATAAAGGTAAGGTTAATCTTGATATAGACATTGATTCGCTTAGAAAGCGCGATGCACATTCTGATTGATAGCTCCATCTGGATAGATTATTTTAAAAGCGGCTTAACTTGCCAAACTCAATAAACACGTCGAACAATAAAACCACCATGACCCCGGAACAATTTAATCACTATGCCCAACAAGGCTACAACCGTATCCCGGTTTGCCGCGAAGTCCTGGCTGATCTGGATACGCCTTTAAGCGCCTATCTGAAACTGGCTGATGGCCCTTATTCCTATTTATTTGAATCTGTTCATGGCGGTGAGCAATGGGGCCGTTATTCGATCATAGGATTGCCCTGTAAAACTATCGTTAAAATAAGCGGCAATCAAATCCGTCTGGAACAAAACGGCGAGCTACTGGAAACAGTAACGCACGACAACCCGCTGGTCTGGATCGAGCAATTCAAGCAACGCTACAAAGTGCCCGACATTGATAATTTACCGCGCTTTAATGGCGGCCTGGTCGGTTATTTCGGTTATGAAACCATTCGCTATATTGAGCCGCGTCTGCGTGGCACAGGAAAACCGGACCCGCTGGGATGTCCCGATATTTTACTAATGGTGTCCGAAGAAATACTGGTGTTTGATAATTTGTCAGGCAAGGTGTTGTTGTTGACTCACGCGAACCCCGAAGAAGCCGATGCTTATAATCGCGCGGTGGCGCGAGTGTCTGAACTGGCTGTCAAACTGCGTAAAATGCAAGCCTATCCCCAAAAAAATGCCAAACCCAGCAAGGTTGAAGAAGCTGATTTTGTCTCAGGTTTTACCCAGCAAGGCTATGAAGACGCCGTAAGTAAAGTCAGGGACTACATCACCGATGGGGATATCATGCAAGTGGTTTTATCACAGCGCATGTCTATTCCCTATACCGCTTCGCCGCTGAATTTATACCGCGCCTTGCGTTGCCTGAATCCATCGCCTTATATGTTTTACCTGAATCTGGACGATTTTCATATCGTCGGCTCATCGCCGGAAATACTGGTCAGGCTGGAAGACAATACCGTCACGGTGCGCCCGATTGCCGGCACGCGCCGGCGTGGCGCAACGCCAGAGCAGGATTTAGCGCTGGAACACGACTTATTGGCAGACCCGAAAGAGCTGGCGGAACATTTGATGCTGATTGATTTGGGCCGCAATGATGCCGGACGCGTCGCTGAAATCGGCAGCGTGCAATTGACCGATAAAATGATCGTCGAACGCTATTCTCATGTCATGCACATCGTCTCCAATGTCACCGGCACACTGCAGCAAGGTAAAAATGCCTTTGATGTGCTGGCGGCGACCTTTCCGGCAGGAACAGTTAGCGGCGCGCCCAAAATACGCGCGATGGAAATTATCGATGAACTGGAACCCGTAAAGCGCGGCATTTATTCAGGCGCTGTCGGTTATATCGCCTGGTCCGGCAATCTGGATACCGCCATTGCCATTAGAACCGCAGTCATCAAAGACAACATGCTGCATATACAGGCCGGCGCCGGTATCGTTTACGACTCCGTGCCCAGAAACGAATGGGACGAAACGATGAACAAGGGCCGCGCCATATTTCGTGCAGTTAGTATGGCCGAAGCAGGCCTGGAAGGAGAGCAGGCATGAGTGCAGTAAAAATCCCCCCTAACCCCCCTTTATCAAAAGGGGGGATGAAAGTGGTCATGGTCGATAACTATGACTCGTTCACCTACAATCTGGTGCAGTATTTGGGTGAACTGGGCGCGGATGTCACTGTCGTGCGTAATGACCAGGTTACCGTCGAGGATATAGAAAAGCTGGCGCCGGATAAAATCGTCATTTCGCCAGGGCCTTGCACACCCAAAGAAGCGGGCGTATCTGTAGATGCTATTTTAAAGTTTGCCGGACGCATTCCTGTCCTGGGCGTTTGCCTCGGTCATCAAAGTATAGGTTATGCCTTTGGCGGCCATATCATTCATGCCAAAAGCATTATGCACGGCAAAACTTCGCCGATTTATCATCACAATCTCGGTGTCTTCAAGGGGCTTAATAATCCCTTCACAGCCACCCGTTATCATTCCCTGGTAATCGAACAGGCAAGCTTGCCCGATTGCCTGGAAATAACCGCCTGGACTCAGGATGCACCAGGTAATATTGATGAAATCATGGGTGTGCGCCACAAAGAATTTGATATAGAAGGCGTACAGTTTCATCCTGAGTCAATCTTGACTGAACATGGGCATGATTTGTTGAGGAATTTTTTGGAAAGGTGAAGGGAGTTATCTCATGCCAATCTTGGCGTTAGAACGAAATAGATCATAGGATTTGCCAACGAAGGAGGGTGCATCGTTCGCGATTGATGCGCTTCGTACATCAACGTATCCTACTATAGAGTCCGACGTTGGTAAAGCGACACAAAGTCCCCTCTCCCTTTGGGAGAGGGTTAGGGTGAGGGTATTACAAAGGTCGCTTTACCAACTTTGGCTCCTATACTCAGTCAGCATTGTTTTGTCGTGTAAAATTAGAGTTAGTCAGCAGTCGCATATTCACTTTCCCCTTTGGAAAAGGGGGATTGAGGGGGATTTATTTAAAAAATCTGTAACTTCTCATTAGTTACAGGCAGCGCCGTAAAAATCAGGTTAAAATAGCCGCATGGATTCACTCAAGCCACAATTACCCAAAATCAGTAACGAAGATCGTACACCGCTAGTCGATGTGCTGTTGGAACTGCTTGCG
>JAGXGJ010000021.1 GCA_024636875.1 Methylococcaceae bacterium
CTAAAATTCGCTTTTTTTATTGCCCACTAACCAAAAATCAATGAGTTACGCTGGCTTTCTAGGAAAATGGGCTGGGTTTTTCAATTTTTCGCTCTGTAAGCTATTGATTTATAACCTACCTGCAACTAATGAGAAGTTACCAAAATCTTATTTAAGTTGCTGATAATACTGAGCCAGTTCCTTGATTTCCTCTTCACTCAGTTGTTGTGCAATCAGGCGCATACGGCTGTATATATCATTGTGCCGCTGGCCGTTTTTATATGCCAGCAAGGTTCTTGTGAAATAATCGGCTTGTTGTCCGGCCAGTGCCGGGATATCCTGTTTTTCGCCCTGACCCTTGCCGCCGTGGCAAACAAAACAGGGCGGCAGGATGCGTTTGCCATCGCCCTGTTCAACCATTTTTTCCGCTCTGGCGAGATTCTGGCGGCCCGATTTATTTTCAGGCGGCGGCAATGAACTGAACCAGACGGCCAGATCAGCGGCATCCTGTTCAGTCAGTGCTTTAGCAATGCCGGTCATCTGACCATGACTACGGCTGCCATTGTAATAATCACGCAGCTGTTTGTATGTATAAGGGGCGATTTGACCTGCCAGTGACGGAATCGCAGGAAGTGTTTCATCATCTCGCGTTTCCTCCTTCATGCCCTGGCCTTTATCGCCATGACAGCTCTTGCAGGATTCCGCCAACTCCTTACCCTTGTTAAGATTGCCGTTTTTAACCCGATTCAGGACATCAGGCGTCCAGGCAATTTGCGAGGCAGGCTCGGCATTAACCACAAGCGGTGCAATAAACGCCAGTAATAGCAGCATTCGTTTCATGTTTAAAATCCCCATGGCGATGAACCGGAAGTGTCCATAAAAAAGAACTGCAGGATGGGATAGCCGAAGCTGATAGCCATTAAAACGGCAATCACTTTATTCCAGAGTTTAACGTCGTTCAACCATTCAGGGAGAGACTCTACAGGTTTTACCGTTTCAGCAAATTCAATTTCTTGATCAAATGCTTCTGCAGCCGGATTCAACTGAGTCTTTGCCAGATTGTAGATGAATAGACAAGCCGAACCCAGCAGTATCAAACCGCCAAAGATCATCATGAATTCGTAGGGTTTCCAGGCCAGGGTCAGTAAATTATTGTAAACAACACTGGAAATTCGACGAGGCTGGCCCAACAAACCCAGTACATGCCATGGCGTCGTCAGGAGACTCATGCCTATAAACCAGGTCCACAATTGAACCAGAGCCATGGAACTGGAAAATAACGGTTTTTTAACCAGTATGGGCCATAAATAATAGGCAATGGCAAAATACATGATGACGGTGGTGCCGGCAAAAATCAGATGAAAGTGGCCGGGCACCCAGGCGGTATTGTGGATCATCGCATTCATCGCATAACTGGCATTGACGATGCCGCCAAAGCCGCCAAAAATCAGCATCAATAAAGACAATATTACCGACAGCACCATCGTATTGGTCCAGGGCAAGCTGATTATCCAGCCGAACAGTCCCTTGCCGCCACGCAGGCGTCCGGCAATTTCCAGTGAGGCAATAACGGCAAAACCTGTCACCAACGTTGGCAGCGCGACGACGAAGGTGCCGATGGCGTGTAACAATTTCCAGCCCTTGGCCTGTTCCGGATCCATATACAGGTGGTGAAAGCCTATCGGCAGGGCGAACACAGCCAATACGATAAATGCCAGCCTGGCCATTTCATCGCTGAACAAAAAGCCGCCCGCCTGTTTCGGTACAAACACATAAAAAGCGGTGTAGGCAGGTATCAGCCAGAAATAAACTATTGGATGTAAAGTCCAGGCAAATAACGTTCTGGCCAGACCCGGATCAATCGTATCGATCCAGCCCAAAGAGAAAGGAATTAATTGAAAGAGCACTTCCAAGGCAACGCCGGCGCTGGTCCAGAGCCATAACAAGGCATTCATGGCCGTTGCAAACATCGCTAGAGGTACTGGTTGCCCGGCGTTGGCTTTTTTCCATTGCATAAACATCACCAGCATGATGACGCACCAGACCCAGGAGCCGACAACCAGCAAGGTAGCGCCGATATAAAATACCGCTGGGGCAACCATGGGCGGGTAAAACGTATAAAGCACCGATGCCTTGCCGGTCAGCAACGGAATGGCGGCCAACACAACGCCGGCTAAAGCAAGCCAGAATGCACCCCATGCCAGCGGTATATTCCAAACCGGCTGCTTCAGGCTGGTCGTGGCGATGGTGTAACCAAAGCCCATAATAAAAAAGAATGTTAGTACAAACGCCATCAATACCCCGTGCGTACTGACCGAGGCAAAATAAACGCTGGGCGAGTCCAGCGCCGGGATAAAGCCGCTGCGTTCCAGTACCTGATATTCACCCATGAAACAGGCCACGACAAAGGCGCCAAATGCAACCCATAGATGGCTTAACGCAAGTTTTCTTGTCGCAGCATCATTCATTGTTTGACCCTCCTTTAGCGGGCGACTTTACCGGAGCGGGCCAGTCTTCTTTGGCGATGACAGAAATATTGCTCCACATATGGTTATGGCCCAGGCCACAATATTCATTACACAGGACCGGATATTCGCCCGGTTTCGGAAAGGTCGTGCTTATTTCCGCCACATAACCCGGCACAATCATCGTGCTCATGTTGGTCATCGGGATATGAACGCCGTGCAAGACATCCATACTGACCCAACGAAAGGTTAATGGCGTCTCGGCAGGGACATCAATGTGTTTTGGGGAAAAGGAATAGCGCCCGGCGACCATTCTGACTGTGACGTTGCCTTTGGCATCAACTTGTACGCCCAGATTGTCTTCAGCAAATTCTTGATTCAAATGCAGACTGGCGGAATCCACTGTCTCAACTTTACCGGGCGGATTAACGCCGTGGAAAAACGCATCAATAACAATGATGCCGACAAAAAGACCGATCACAAGCATCGAGACGGTGATCCATTTTCGTTCCAGTTGGTCGATATGAATAGCACGAAATTGCGCGTAAAAATCGCGTAGCTGCGCGTAAGAACCCCGTAAGAGTTGCTCACATTTTTGTTTTAATGGCTCTGATTGCATAATGGAACCCTAGCCTCGCGGCAGAAATACGCCGTAATAAAGAAACAGCCACGCGACTACCATACCGCCGATAACCACTGACATCAGCACAAAAGCGCCAACAGGAGGGCTCTCGAGAATACGCTTGCGGTCTTCTTCAGTCATTTTATCCATCTCGGTCTCTCTTGTTATAATTATCATTAATGGAATTGCATTATAACTTGCATGACAATTTTGATGAAAAGTTTAGTGTATCTCTGTCCACAGGTATCTACGCAAGCGGCAGCCCCATCTCCCTTGAGGAAGGAAGCCTGCCTGAGTAATGTCGAAGCGGCCGGGATGAGGGGGTATATAACGTGTAATTTTATTACCCTCTCCCCAGACCTCTCGGCTGCTGCTCCGTGCGTCGCTTAAAGCGCCTGCTTTCGGTGTTCTACCTTCTGCATAACCTAAAAGCATGTGGGGAATGCTGATTTTGCAGGGAGAAAATATCTGTCCATACAGTCATCCAGCAGGAGAGCAACCGTGTTAAAACTTAATCTCTATTCTCATAGACTTCTTCTGTAAAGCGCGGGGTGCAAATGGCTAAAAAAATCAGGTCTTCAGTGCCGATATTGGTAATTTTCTGTGGACACAGGGCCGGAAAAATTACCACATCTCCTGTCGATACCTGCTGCGTCTCCAATCCGGCGACTTCGACTTTTGCTATCCCTGCAAGAATAACGTATCTCTCGACGACGCCTTTTAAACGGTGCAGTTTAGTGGTCTCACCTGCCTTAACCCGGGCTCTGGCAATGGAAGCGTCGGGATCTGCCGGTGAGTTTGACAGTTCCAAAATAAAACAGCCTTCTTCAAAGTAGTATTCATCAGCTTCATCGGCTTTTAAGATTTGTGCTTGCATGGGGCGGCTTATTACTGTCTAAAAATTACGGCTCTATTGGAATCGAATAAGCAAATATACCGGACATGGAGTTTGTCATAATCGCCCGCTGCGACGCAGTCGGCGATGCACTTGCCAGTGATAGATTCTGGCCAGTAACGGACGAATCAACGGCAGGCCGATAAGCCAGGCCAAAGGTCTTAACAAAGGTACTTTACTCATCAGCAGAATATATGCGTCCATTTCGGAAAGAATCCGCTGATTCTCGTCTTTGACATGCAGTTCGGTTAATGCCTTATAAGGATCAATACCGATTTCACGCAATTGCTCTTCCCTTCCGGTAATATCAAGCCAACAGACATTTTCGCCCGACTTCCCGGCAAGTTTTTCATAATTGGCCCTGTCTTTGACACATTTCGGACAGCTGCCATCGTAATAAACGATAATCTTATCTTTATCCTGGCTCATCATTTTTTGCCTCAAATTACCTGGCGTACCAAAAGCTTGAACATCAATACTATATCGTATAGCTTGGCTTCCGCCTTACTTTTTCTGTCCTTATCATAAACCCGATTGAGTTCAAGCCGAAACGCCTCCCAATCAATGAGCACATTAAATCCCGTCAACGATGTCCGATTTCGGTGAGTTGAGCTGCTCATTCTTCTACATCAAATAATCCAGGTCAGCGCGGAGATTTCATCGGCTGGGTTTCTTGGTGGGCATGCCGCTTTTCTCATTTCGACACTATTTCTGATGTACCTGAAAATTCGTGCCTGACAGGGGTAATTATTAGTCTCTGTTGACCTTTTAAAAACAGACATTCAAAAACAACATCTTATAAATGCAAAGGTAAATTGTAACCCACTGATACAGCGGTCATTTTTGCCAAATGCCAACAGAACCTATATATCAGAAAAATAATTGCGAAGGGATAGCAGTGCTCATTGCCTCACAAAGGAGCATTTTACATGTCCATTACCACGCCACCCTTTCAGTCCGAACGCCGAATCCAGGCGCGCCGGTCAACGGAAAAAATCACGAAAGAGAACCGCTCAGCTTGTTATTGGAAGGCGAAAACGTGGGTGATCTGTTGCTGCTTAAGTGTATTCAATTTCCCAAACCAGCCGAACCGGTTTTACAAACCGCCCGATACATGATCACCCTGTGCGATCCCAATCATTGTCCTTCACAGCGATGGCAGCTTTTCAAGAATCAATTCAATTTAACCCCAGATAACCGGATGCCTTGTATATAAATCATAGTGTTAAGCTTAATCTCTGGATTTTATAATGACCCCGATTAAGGCATATTAAATTCTTAACTATTTGTTTTTATGACATATTCAATATGTAATTTTAGAAAAACGGTATCAATGAAAAATCCTAGACTTCCGGTTGTCTGGATTTCCACTTTCAATACCAGATTTCGAATACCCTATTTAACAACACCCAAGCATGAATTTTACATCAGAGTATATATTCATAATATTCAATGTGTTATAAAAAATAATGCCGTTAGTTTCGAAATCGATATTTCGTCTGTAAGTCACTGATACCAAGGGTTACAGGGGAGTGCCAGGACAAACCGTTCTTTTGGTTCATTAACCCCATTTTCAAAACACTCCGGGTAAATCAAGCTCCAAAAAGACACGCGAATTGCGTTCTGTTTGACTTTTTCGGGTTTATGGCAGAAACAGCTGCGCGGCGGCAGTTGGATTCGAAGCAAAGTAACAATGCAAATAGCTGGCTGTTAATCTGTTTATGCGAAAAATTGCCTCACCCGGTGTCGTGCTGTATAAACGCTCGCCGTATGCGATAGGGACTAGCGATGTTTCGATCGTAGAATGATGAAAGGTATGACTGCGCAAGACCCCGTCCGGCATGGGCGCGGACTGATAACCCAGGCCTTGCAGTCGGTTTTGCATGACCGCGCGTCCAGGTATTAAACCAACCATGTTTCCACATTCACCGGCTTTATTGGTGATTGATTCCAGTAAATACAATAGTCCGCCGCATTCTGCGTAAATCGGTTTGTCTTGCCTAAAGTGTTCCTGTAGCGCGGCTTTTATTGCCGTATTATTCTGCAGCGCCGGTAAATGCAACTCAGGATAACCTCCAGGCAAATAGAGACTGTCAATATCCGGCAGATTTGCATCAACCAATGGTGAAAAAAACACCAATGTGGCGCCCATCGCTCTCAGCACATCCAGATTGGCCGGGTAAATAAATGAGAACGCGTGGTCGCGGGCAATACCGATGCGGACCCTTGACAGTCTGTTTGGTAGTCCGCCTGATTCAGGTTTAGAAAATGCAACCGCTTCCGGCAATGTGGTCAGCTCGGTCGAAGCGATAGCAGCCGCCGTGGCCGATATACGTGTTTCGAGATCGCTAACTTCTTCTGCCTGCACCAGTCCCAGATGTCGTTCCGGTAAAACATACTGCTTGTCGCGCGGGATGCTTCCCAAATAGCGAACAGTCGGCGGCATGCCTTGTATGATCATTTCAGTATGGCGGGCACTGGCAACGTTATTGGCTAAAACCCCGGCGAAACTTAAGTCTTGCCTGAAGTTGGCCAGCCCATACGCAATAGCGCCCAGGGTTTGCGCCGTTCCAGCGGCATCAATGACGGCCAGCACCGGCACCGAGAATTGTCCGGCAATATCGGCGCTGCAAGGATCGCCGTCAAACAAGCCCATGACGCCTTCAATCAGGATTAAATCCGCCTCCAGCGCCGCTTCATACAACAGACGCCGGCATTCAGTTTCTCCAACCAGCCATAAATCCAGTTGATAGACCGGTTGACCGCACGCATGTTCCAGTATCATCGGATCGAGAAAATCCGGCCCGGTTTTGAATACCCTGACCTTGCGGCCTTGATTGACATGATAGCGGGCAAGCGCAGCGGTAACCGTGGTTTTGCCGTGATTGGACCCGGGCGCGGTGATTAATAAAGCGGGGCAGGGCTGTGAGTGAGTATCAGAAGATTTCATTTTTAAGAAGCTGGGTAAAACATTAAAGACATTTTGCAAGCGTTATCTTCAGCATTGCAAGTCTAATCATATTTTGCGTATTCCAGTGAAAGTTGCCAACGAATAAGGTTAGATTGTGTGAGCGAAACGAGCCACAATCTGAACCGTTTGTTGGACAAGCCCGGCCTGTTCTGCGGTGGTCGAAAAATATGGAAAAGTAAGGCTTGACAATCTATGATTTTTAAGATAGTTGGGAAATATCTTTTTTGATGTGGGTTTTTAAGAAAATCAATGGGTTGGATGTTATGCAGTTTTGTGTGATTTCCATGATAAGGAGTGTATCTCGAAACCCTGGTTTAGACAAGATGCAAATTAACACTTTAATTGAACCAATTCGTTTAGGGTGTTAAAGCCATATAGAGCCAACGAATAAGGATAGATTGTGTGAGCAAAGCGAACCACAATCTTATCCGGTTGTTGGACGAAGCCGCTATCGCGGCGGAAAAACCAAGACACTACAAATCTGTTAAGCCTAAGACTATTTCGAAAAAAAACTTGAAAATAAGCCCTAAAATAACTTAGACTTAACCGCAATGAACAAAATCATAAATTTGC
>JAGXGJ010000022.1 GCA_024636875.1 Methylococcaceae bacterium
GCTGTAGCACCCTGGTTCTTTACGGTACTCGTGAAGACTCCGTTGGTATAGGAAAGCTGTGTAACGATGACATCTGGAAGAGTGTTAATCGAAAGTTGGTTGTTAGTTTCGTTCGACTCCGCAAAGCGGTTAACGTCATCGACGTAAGCCATAATCGTGTGGTTGCCGCCGGGAATGGTGTAGAGTCCACCATCGGTGCCGATGGTGACTGAGGCTCCTGCGGCCAAGGGTCCGCTTACACCACCCCAGGTTCTCTGAACTCCATCAACAAAGTAACCTACGCCAATGAATGTGCCTGCTGGAGTAGCTGTAGCACCCTGGTTCTTTACCGTACTCGTGAAGACTCCGTTGGCATAGGAAAGTTGTGTGACGATGACGTCGGGAAGAGCGTTAGACAACGGCGTGGCATTGTTGGTTATAAAGCTGGAAGTTGTAGAAAAAGCTGTAGCGGATCCACTATCCACACTAATTTTGTAGTAATATGTGCTATTAGGCGCCAGTCCAGTAATTTGTACTGACTGACTCGTAGCCAGATTGTTAACACTTACTTGTGAACTGAGGCTATTAGCTCCAGTTCCGTAAGAAACCACGCCGGTAGCAGGAATATTGGTAGTCCAGTTAAGTGTGGCACTGTTGCTAGTTATATTCCCCACATAGTAGGAAGATATATTGACCGTTGCCGCCAGTGGGGTATTAACCGTAGCCGTGTTGCTTGAAGCGGAGAGATTGCCGGCAACATCGCTGGCTTTGACCGTGTAGTTGTAGGTTGTTCCTTCAGCAACAGAAGTATCGGCAAAACTGGCTACAGTACTCGTGCCAATCTCTGTGCTGTTTCTATAGATTATGTAACCGGCAACACTCACATTGTCAGTGGATGCAGTCCAAGCGAGATTAACCTTTGTTGAGATGGCGGTAGCGCTCAGGTTAGAGGGAGCAGAGGGAGGAATTGAATCAGTAGTCCCATCAGAAATGAACTCATGCGCACCTATATCGGAATATTCTCCACGAACAACCTGGAAGAAGTCTGCAGGTACGGCATTTAGCGGCGTTGCAGCATTAATAACAGGCGAACTTCCAAGTATCTTGAAAAAATCCGGTGTCAATTTGCCAGGCATCGTTGATCCTGTTCTGGCTATCTGCGGATCGCCAATTATGTCGGTTGACGATGCTGCCAATGAAGGTCTACTAGACCAAGCATTGTATGAAAAAGTAACCCCTGTTGTAGTCTGTATATCGCTTCCTGTCCCTAGTATAATATTGTTTATAACTTGAGAACCTGAATTAACTATTATTGGGCTTTGCGAGATCGATAAATGCCCGTCAACGACTGTATTATGAGCTATTAGCGCATTCTTTAAGCCAGATGCCTTTATAGTCCAACTAAAGGCATCTAGGTTTAAATTATAAATTAAGTTGTTAACAATAGTATTATTGCTGGAAGCAGGTACTGCTGAATTTTCATCGGCCAGGGTGAGCCCTGATTTAAAACCACTGATGATAGTTATTGCCGGAGCGGACGACATGTAAACTAAATTACGTTGAACTAAGGAATTGGTCGAATCAACAACATATAAATTAACCGCCCAATTATCATAGATAATATTATCTTCTATTAGAGCGTGATCTGACTCCATGCAGCCTATTCCCTCACCGTAAATATTGTAAACTATATTTCTTCTGACGATAGGGTACGAGGTTACTTTAGGTATTATTGCAGCAGGGTTGTTATTTTGTCCTAAGCTGATGCCCATGCCCCAGCCACCTGACATATTTCCGTTTTGGTTCATGTGCGAACCTTGATAAATTATAGAATCTTCGATGATACTATAATCACCATGAGCAAAAATATTTTGTGCCCAAGTATGGTGAACCTTAACATGGCTGATTGTATTATGATGGCCTCCTACATCTATTCCAAATCCCCCTGCGCGGGTTCCCGTTATATTACTATTTTTTATTTCAAACCCTGACAGTGTAATATAATTACCGCCTAACCCAACCAGAGTACCCCAATCTGTGCTGGGTAAGGTGGTTCCTCCATCAATAACGGGTGACTGCCCTGGATACGCGCTCAAGGTGATATTGCTTTGTGTAATCCAGAAGGCTTCTACATAAGTCCCCGTCATTACATATACAATATCGCCACTGCTCCTGGCCTTGCTCAACGCATTCGTTATAGTCTTTACCGGCGCGGCAAGTGAGGTGCCATTATTGGTATCAATGCCAGAAGGCGAAACATAATAAGTCGCCGCATAAGCGGATTGAAGTCCTAGTAGACCTTGAATGAAAAAAATAAAAAATAATCCGGACAAAAAAATCAATCGAAAAAATGTTTTATTTTTGTTGGTTTTACTGCTTTGATTGTAAGTTTTCATAACTCTTCTCCTAAATAATTTAGGCCTGAGGAGTTCCTAGATGGGTGAGCTACTATCAATTGGAAATAATAAAAAGAACTTATAAAATTTCAAAAAAAGCCCCCTTAGTTCTCTGAGAGAACTAAGGAATTTTTTATAAGTTCCTTAAACTACTTTTTGACTCTGGCGATCCCACTGTCATAGGAAAATTCCTTTAGACTGGTAATTTTGCGTCACCACCTTTCGATGGTTTTGCCTTTTTCAGATAAATGCGCCTACATTAATATAGGCTAAGACAGGAACGATTTTTGCTTGCGCTTTATCTCGCTACTGTTGATTTAAAGATAGTATAAGATTTGATGATTACAAGTTAAACAAATAAAAACGCGATAATTTCGTTGAACAAGTGCTTCTGCAAACAATAGCACTTAGTATCTGTAGTTGAACATAGCCACAAATCGCAGCAAAGAAAGGTTAATTAAGGCCAAGCGGTTAGGCAAGGTCGGGTATTCCAGCAGGTGCAAGTCCTATATGCGTCGATTTAAGGTAAAACAGCCGAGATCGGCTACCGACCTACTATCGGGGCTCACGTCTGGCGATTGGCAAGGTAAAAATTCATGCGGAAGACCGGTTGCGCACCCAATTGATAAAGCGCCATAAGTGAAGGATAGAGGAATCGGCCTGCACCGTTCCCGAGTGCTTATCTATCTGGACACTATGAGCTGTATAAGGTGCCTGCGGTGACGGGTTGGCGCTCGGCGCAGGCCTTGGCATGAAGAACATCGGAAAGCTGTCCGGCGACCACGATTCGTCCTGCTCCAACTCGTCCCGAACCAACAAGTGGATCGGGATTTCGCTACGCAATGATTTGACGCCGTATCACGATGCCTTGCATTTTTTCTCCGCACGCTCTGAGAATCGCCCGACTCCACTGCTATCGGGGGACTAAAAATCTTTGCTTCACTTCGTTGCACTTCCAAGATTTTCAGCGTTTTCAAAAACCGCCTTCTGTCGAATACCAAGCCATAGTACAAAATGTGTTTTCTCACTAGGCCTTTGATTTTACAGATTAAATTTCTATTCAACATCGGAATTTTTTAACACTATGCTCCATCCAATGAGATCATGGCCGGTTTGCACTGATACAGCAGATGTAAAGCCTTAGGGTTTTCTCAGCTATGTCGCGCCAGTCATAACGCTGAGCCACCCAAACTCGCATACTTTCGCGGGCCATCATGGTCACGCCTTTAATCGATTGCCGCCTGATTCGATCTTCAAGGACTTCGATATCTCCCAGAGGGAAATAATGTTCCGCAGACAGGCCCACCTCCAGATTTGCGGGGATGTCGCTTACTAATACCGGCAACCCGTAACTCAGTGCCTCCAGCAATGCGATAGGTAACCCCTCGTGCGATGAAGGCAGTACGAAAAGACCTGCATGCGCATAAAGCTCTTGTAATGCCAAGCCCCTCTGGAAGCCTGTCATAATAACGCCTGCTTCAGCAGCTTTTTTCATCACTTCACGCTGATAAGCGTCAGGATGGTCGGCATCACCCACAAGTACCAGTTTCCAATCCGGCAGGCTAGCCTGTTTGAATGCCGCTATCAAATCCAAATGGCGCTTTTCCGGCACTATCCGGCTAACCAGTAACACATAGCGGCCACGAATCAGGCCGAACTTTTCAAGCGCCCCGATCGATTCCGGAAGCTGAGGCAGAACCACACCGTTTGGAATCAGCACTGATTCCATATTATGTTTGTCACGAACCAGATCAGCGATAACTCTCGAAATCACAATACGTCCATTCGACCAACGCATCCCCCAGCGCTCGCCCAGTGAAAGAACGAAGCGGGCAAACCTCCCCCACTTCTGCCGGTCGTAATCCGGACCGTGGTGCGTCACCACTACCCGCAAGCCCAGCAGTCTGGCAGGCAATGTCATGATGGCGGGTCCGATGGTCTGGATGTGCAGGATATCCGGGCGTTTGAAGGCCGCATACAGCACACTCAGAAAGCCGTGCAAAAAAGCTTCTACCCCTTTTGATTTGGGCGCCCATAGGGAGACGAACTTTACGCCCTTCCACTCCGGGCCGATCCATGCATGCTGGTAAGGCGACCGCACTAGCACGGTGACATCGCAGCCCATCTCAACCAGCAGCGGGCACAAATGCTCAACATGCGTTTCCACACCACCCTGCACACCTGGGAAACCGCGCAGGCCGAGCATCATAATCCTGAGAGGCCGATCAATATACTTCATGAATCAGTCCGTGCGGAGCATATCGGCCAGTTCGGCTTCAGACAGAACCACTTCCGGCTCACGTCGTTTGAATGTCACCTTGTGCTCTGGAGCAGATCCCCCTCTCAAATCGCCTTGCAACGGATCCTGACCCACATCGAAGTGGGGCACATTATCAATACAAATGGGTTTGCCCAGCATAGATTTGATCTTGTTCTTTACCACCCACTTGGTTGGATGTTTTATGTACTTCTTCATAACCGGCGCGGCAGTTCCAACCATCCAGCAATTCTTAGGGCAGGTACGAACCAAGCCACGAACTTTTTCTGCCTGCTCGCTGAACCATACCTCATCGAAAGTATTAACATCTCTGATATTACCCATGCATTCTTTCCAGTAACGAGCTTCCAAGCCGTTACAAGGATAGACATCGCCATATGGCTCGATAAAGAAATTGGCTGTACCTGCCTCACAAGGCAACATCCGGGGCTTCTCATGTATGTAATTAATTAGTCCCAAATTGAAGAATGCACGATACCAGCTCTTGGGGCTGTTGTCCTTGAGTAGTTCCTCCATTAGTTTGCGAAAGTTGTTAATTACCTCATCTTTGTTGGTAATCTCGTTATCATCTTTATGAAAGTAATAAGAGTTATGAAAAGAAGCCGTAGCGAATTCCATACCCAGCTCTCTGGAAAGCTTGTACAGCCAAAGCATATCCTCTGAGTTCTTGTTCGATACCGTACAGCCGTAGCCAATATCTTTTATGCCCATTTCCTTTAGTGACAAAAGCAACCTCATGGCGCGATCAAAACTGCCTTCGCGACCACGCAGGTCATCGTTTTTCTGCGAAAGGCCTTCAATGCTGACCCGAATACCGATATTCGGAAACCTCTCAGCCATCTTAATGATTCGTTCCGTATGCCAGCCCGACGTGGAAATGACGATACGAGGGGCTTTCTTATACATTACCTCTACAATATCTTCCAAGTCGCGTCTAACGAATGGCTCACCGCCGGTGATATTCACAAACTTGAAGTTGGGTAGTATCTCCAGTTCCTTGGCTGTGATTTCACGCTTGCTGTCAGAAGGATTTTCCCAGATATCGCACATCTTACACTGCATCTGACATCGGTAAGTTGTAATGATGGAAACATCGGTTGGGTATGCAGCTTTCATGTTCAGACTCCTAATAATATAGATTGATAAATGTTGAGTAATCCAGCGTTGTGCCTAGAAAGGGAAAACTCGTCGACTACACGTTTACGAGCCTTAGCCCCCATTTGCTTTCTGAGTTCCGGCGAAGCCATCAGCTTATCGAGCGCTACCGTCAACTCATTCGCATTACCGGCATCGAATAGCATTCCAGTTATATTATGTTCAACCAGCTCAGGGATGCCCCCCATCCGGCTACCTATGACGGGCTTTCCATAAGCCATCGCCTCAAGCACCGACATCGGACAGTTTTCATACCAATCCGAGGGCACTACGACGACAGCGGCCCGATCAATCATTTCTCTCAGAGCCTCGCCAACGATGTGCCCGACAAAATTACTAGCGTTATATTTCGCTTTTAGGACTTCGCTTAATGGTCCTGTACCGGCAATCACAAGACGCCATCCCATGGAGGATTTCGTATGTGCTTTCAGTAGTGTTTCAACACCTTTTTCTCGTACCAGCCTGCCCAGAAATAACACGTAACCATCATCCGTCCCGCTGCCACGAACCTCATCGGTATCGATGCCGTTATACAATAGTTTGATGCGCTCGTCCGGCACACGATGCGCGATGGATTCCTGCATGAAACGAGATGGAGCGATAAACGCATCCACGTTCTCATAGCTCCCCAAAAAGCGTTGCACCACAGCCTCGGCGTAAAGCAGTAAGCTCTTGCCCAGGGATCCATCCGCGCAACGATTGCGCAGAACATGCGAAAAGTCGCCATCGAGGCAATCCGAGCAAGGTTTATCATCGCGCAGACGGTTATAGGTCGGGCATACCGGTTTATAATCATGCAACGTCAGCACCACCGGCACCCCTTGTTTCTTGGCTGCGCCGATAATCGAAGGGGTTAACTGGTGATAGATATTGTGACAGTGCATGATGTCGGGTTTGGTTTCCTTGATTAATCGGCTGATATTTTCGGCAGCCTCAGGCGAGTGAACCAGAGAAAATGCATCCGCCATCTTAGCCAACTTGCCTGCTCCGCCACCGTAGCTGCGGCTACCGACGAAATACATTTCATAGTCGCTTGACAGATTGCGCTCATCCCGCATCGAAAAATCCACTACTTGGCAACCATTACGTAACAGGTAATCGCGTTCCTGAAACATAACCGTTTCGGAGCCGCCGTTGCGGAAAAAAAATTTATTGGCTATTAAGACTTTCAAGAATCTAACCTCCAACAAATAAACTGAAAATGAAATATCATTTCTTAATTCATTCTGTTTTCAGAAACTCATTAATCAATTCGACCGCAATGTTGTTATTTTTATATCTTTCAGCGGCTTGAATCGCTCGTTCTTTAAACACAGCCAAAGCGCCATCCGCCCTAAAAAAGTCAATAAGTCGCTTGGCGAGTATCAAATGATCGTCACAAGGAAAAATAACCCCCCCTCCATGCTCAGAAATTTCTTCAGAGATATCAACTGCATCAGAGACAATAACTGGAGTTTCACAAGCCAAACTTTCCATAATGGAAAACAACATAAAATCTTGCCTGGATGCTACAACTGTAATTGCAGCTTCTGAATAAAGTTTCCGCATTCCTTCGTGATTAACTCTAGTTCGGTTAAAAAAGACAAATTTGTTTATTTCCATTTCCTTGGTCATCCTCTCATATACTTCCCTATCTGGACCGTCTCCTTGAATTATCAAGTCAATGTCCAAACCTTCATCATGAATGTTACGAAAAGCTCTAAGCAAGACATCAATTCCCTTGTCTTCCACCAGCCTGGCGGGGGATAAGATGTACTTTCGGGTAGCGTTACTGGCTTGGGGAAAAAAAACATGCGGATCAATACCATGAGGGATGCAAGAAATAATCTTTCTGTCTTTTATGCCCTGTTGAATCAAAAAGTGTTTAGCTCGAATTCCTCTTGGAATGTAGCGAAAAATCATCCAATCGAGTATAAATCTTAGCAATAATTGGTGAAAGAATTTTGAAGGTAACTCTCGTAGAGTTCGCTGATGAACAGATAATTCCTGCCAAACAAAAATCTTTGGTTTGAGTTGCCAAGAAGTTAGGTGCGCTAAAACGGCGAATATAGTTGCCCATTGGAATGCTTCTGATGTCAAAATTATATCGTATTTGTTTCGCAACTGTCCTATTAAAGACGGAACAAAAGGTAACTCAGGTAGCCCCCGAAAGTAGGTCTTTAAATACACGACCTCAAGATCCAGGTCTTCATTATTGATTGGCTTATATAAATCCGATACATACAAGACGACCTCATGACCAAGCGCCTGCATTTCTAAAGCCAACTTAACGATCATTGCGTCTTTATTAGAGTCAATAGGTGGCACTTTATGCTTCGTTGGAGTGCGAGTGATGAGATTCACTACTGCAATTTTCATAATTACCCCTAATTGTGGTTATCTGGGAGGGAACTTACAGCCTGATAGTCCATACTACACCAACTATGGTGTTGACCCCAAAGAAATTCCCCTCTGGCACGTCTTTGGGTTTGTGACCGCCGACAATGATAGCTTGGTGTTGACAACCCGCCTCGATTACCGTCGCGAAACAAGCCAAGCCATCAGAAAGCACTGAGAAACATGGAGTCAGGTTGGTTTTAGCCCAGTCGTCAATGGCCCTGTTGGTAAAGTCGGAGAACGCGGTTAGCTTGACGCACAAGGGATGGCCTTCATCATCAAGCGTCAGCGCCGCAACAAAAGGCACCTTGTTTTCTTAAGCCTTGCCCGGCTTTACCACCGCTGAGTTCGCCGCCGAAATAAGCGTCATCGACCTGGATTTGGCCACTGAGGGTGTAATTCGTTTCGCGCTCGGACATCGCTTCCATGAGCTTGTGATGAATGAGCCATGCCGTGGGATAACTGACGCCCAGATACCGCTTCAGTGCCAGCGAGGACAAGCCCGTCTTGGCTTGGCTGATAAGATAGATCGCTAGAAACCAAACAGTCAGCGGTAACTTGGTACTCTGGAAGAGAGTCCCTGCAATAAGCGAGGTTTGGTGTCGACAAGCCTGACACTGAAACGTTTTGTGCGAGCCGGCTTTAAACACACTATGGCCCGTGTGACCACAACGGGTGCAAACAAAGCCTTGAGCCCATCATGCTAGCTCTAGCACGGCCTCGCATTGTATTTCGGTACCGAACTGCTTGAGAAGCTCAGGCATCGATAAGCCCCGTTGGAACTGAATGCGGTTCATCGACATGACACGGACCTCTTTAATGGATTAAATTTAATTAAAATCATCATTTCTCCAACAAACTTCTGTATTGATGAAAGACCTGAGCAGCTAAGCGGTTATAACGTCGATTTTCAGCCACCCACGCGGGTCCTTTTTTACCCATTTTCTCGGCATCGCCAGGGTGAGAAAGCAAGAAGATTATGGCATTGGCAAAACTTTCCGCGCTCCAGGGTACACAAATTCCAGCACCGCTAGAAGCAATAATTTCCGATTGCTCTGGGTGTTCGTTTGCCACAATCGGACGTCCTAAAGCCAGATAATCGTTAATTTTTGTTGGTGATGTTGAAAGCAAAATTCGAACTGGGCACATCGGGCTGAGGCACACCGCAGCCTTCGCTGCGAGCTTCCAGGCCTGTTCCATTGGTAGGAAACCGGTAAATACGACATTGTCCGATATACCAAGCTTCATGGTAAAATCCTCCAGAAATTGTCTTTCATCCACCGTATCTCCCCTGCCAACCAGGTATAGTTTCGCACTTGGTAGTTGCTGAAGAACCAAAGCAAATGCCTGGATGATTATGTCCAAACGCCGCGTACGCGCAAACGTTCCCATGTAATTCACACTACCCGGTTCAACGGCGATACGAGCAGTTTTACACCATTCGAGCAATCGCGTTGACGCCCCCATGGGAACCGGCGTCATCCGATTTATCACCAAACCATAAGAGGCAATATTCTGCCTCATGCGTTCGCTTTGAACGAAAATATGATCGGCCCTTGGCAATACCACCTTGTAAAGCCACCACTGGGTCAGAATCCCACGCACATTCAAAAAAATTCGTCTCGGACCCGACGATAACTTGGCTTTCTCCAAATCATTTTCCGGGAACGGAAAAGATACCCAATAGATAAACTTACTGCCACGGATACGGGCTACCAACCAAGCAAAAAAGGCTGCCGTATAGCGATTATCTCGAACCTGGATAAAGTCGTAATATGGGCCAAAGAGGAGCTTAATCGTCAACAAAATCTCGCCCGAAAACTCACCCAAACAACGAACAATGGGCGTTATCAATGGAATTTCACTGACTGCCAATGGTAGATAAATCATCTCATCATTGTGATTGACTGAACACCAAGCACCGCTGTCATCTCTCCGCATACTCCAGTCAGTCTGCAAACCGAGCTTTTTCAATTCATATGAGAAAAGCTCGGTCAGGTCAACTCGCCAAGCAGGATAAGAGTCTGTAACAAAATAGAAAAGTCGCATAAAAAGTCAGTATTTCTTATCTCTGGTTGAAGTAGGCATTTCTGGCGGACTAGATGAATTTTGTTGGCGTACCAGATAGCCCAGATACCCCAATATCGCTGCCGCAATCAATTCGAATGGAAGCACATTCACTAGTGCCATGTCATAGTACGTAAAGATTAATAGAACGGCGATGCAAGCTTGTATCGCCAAAGCATCTGCAATCACTTCAGGGCTGCAAGATATTTTTCGAAGACGTCCAGCCGACATCCAAGCAATAATGAAAACGGTAAAGAAGAGCAACAGCCCCAACACACCAGTATCCCACAGCAGCGAGGATACGGTAGTCAGGTCAATCCCATAGCCGATATACTGCACACCGATGTGACCAGCTACCGGGTTACTCGGATTGAAATACGAACTACCTAAACCATGTCCCAGCAACAATTCCAATGTGTCATTCCAATTATGATTGGCCCACCAGAAGGAGATCGCCGTTGTCCGGTTAAGAATGACGTTCCCATACCCTTGGGTGCCAACGTTATAGCTCAGAGATTGCGTCAGTACATCTGTAGCGGTCGATTTGTTGAGACCTATATAAATAAGGCCAAAACTAGATGTCACTATTAGCAGTCCAAGAAATTGAAGCAGGAAACGGCTCGATTTATTTTTAAAATCCTCACGCATCATAATCAACCATACCAATGGCAGCAAAAGGATGACAATTTTGGTTTCCCCCAAGCCTAGTGGAAGCAGGCAAAGCAAGCATAACCACGCAGTCCTGGATTTTTCTACCATACCTCCCTTCCAGCGCCCTATGAGAAATGCCATCGTCATGATGAGAAATGCCGCCATCTCCGCATTCGAGCTGCCTCCCTCCAGATTGGCACCCAACGTTCCGGCCACCACATCGGTGTCTTCAGCACCGACAATACTACCACTACCACTTCGCCAACTAACCAAGACGAAACGTTCGTATAGCGCAAACGGAAGTTGTGCCAAGGCAATGATTAGCATCAGCTTGAACCAGCGCTTGTAGTCCTCAGGCTTAAAAGTTAGCAAAGCCAACGCAAACATCAGTCCGTACATTTGAAAATAACGCTTGAACCCCGCTATAAACTGTGACAGGGATTGCCACTGCACAAAAGAAGCCAGCACTGCATAAATCATGAAGATCAAAGCAATCCAGATAAAAGCAGGAATTTTATTGTTTTCTATGAACTTGATCATCACGGGTAGCAGCAGTAAGATACTCAGCAAGGTTAGTGCCCATGGCATCTTACTAAATTCAGGTCCAAGGGATACAACAAAACCAGAGAACATCCCAAGCAAGAGTAGCATCCAGATACTCAGTTGGGGTGCCATGAGTAGAGCTACTCCACTTAGCATTCCAATTACCATTACTACAAGTATAGGACTGCCAGTAGCCGCTACCAGCCCGGCAACAACAGCTACCCCACTCATTGCCAAAAATGCGACAATGGTTTTGAAATTGATGCTGCCGATCATTAGATTGAAACTTTCGGGTTTCATCAGCGCGCCACTTCCTCGACAGCACTGAGAAACTCAGGCTCAATTTTCTGCCATAGATAAGCCTCGCCGGCATCCCTGGTGCTGAGTTTCATTTGGGGTAATTTTTCCCGGAGTTGCCATAGACGTCGGATCGCATGCGCCAAACTCTCGCTGTCATACTCGAATATGATGCCGTTATATCCGTCTATTACATACTGAGTATGCGTCATAATATTGCTTGCGAGAACCGGCAACCCCGCTACCAGATATTCAAAAAGCTTGGTTGGCGGATTAAACCGGTACCACGGCAGAGCTTCCCACAAGCACAAACCTGCATCAGCCACGCTCATATAGTCGGGGATTATTTGTCCGGGCACCCTGCCGTTTATCGTCACTGAATCCGCAATTCCCAACCGTTGCACCACCTCATGACAATATGTCAATTGTTCAGCGTCGGCCCCAACGATGGTCAAATGGGCAATCTTGTTACCCTGATTGGCGATGGCCATTGCCTCCAACATCACATCCCTTCCGCGATCCTTATGCACCGACCCTGCGTAGATCAACTGCAGAGGTGCGTCTTTTTCTCTGGCTCGGTCCGACAGGGCGACTCCAGAAAAAGACTGTCCGACCCCCATGTAAATCATCCGCGTTTGACTAGGCTTGCACTTATGTGCAAGGAGGTCGTCCCGATGCGCCTCCCCAATTGGCATCACCATGCTGGATTGGCATGCCCCTTTGAACAACATCCACCGAATCAGCCAGCGTGCCATCGCCTTGATGGGTGAAACTCCTTCCGGCTCGGGTGCCATATGCGTGGGATGCTCATTCCAGTAGGTTATGGTCGGAATGCGGCCAATCAAGAGCGTTACAGGGGCAGCCATCGAATGGAGCAATACTGCAACATTTGGCTGTTGCCGACGGATCAGGCGCACGCAACTCCAGAGATAGCGCAGCCAGTCCACCCGACCGCTTATGCCATTGAAGAGCACGTAATTCACGTTGGACAGTTGTAGTTCGGTCTGCACAAGCGGGAAATTGCTCACGACGGTAAGCCGATAATGTGCCGCCAGCGACTTGATGCGATACGAAAAATCGAGAAAGCCAGTTTGATCTTCTGCAAACATAGTCACAAGGATACATGTCTTAATTTGATTCACGTCTTTTTACCCCGCAGCAAGCTTGCGTAAACTCAGTTGGAAATCAAAATTACTTGCCGCTTCAAGGGCTTCGTCAATATTATTCACCAATTTGACATTGTGATATGGCTTCGTCCACGCATGATGAAAATTACCTAGCTTGTTGTAAAAATTATCAATCAAAACATGAGGCTTATCAAGCAGGACGCATAAAATATGAGCATGCAATCTATCCCCGATTACAACGCGCCCTCTTTGCAACTTTGAAACGCCTCGCGTCATGCGTGCGCGAGCTAACTGGTTCCATAGACGTAGCAGCAATCGGTTATCCTGATCAAAATGTTTACGCAGTAATGTCGTACGACTTTCAATACGACCCAAATTATTTTCCAGTACACTGGAATCGAGCCAATCATCAATATCCACAGTTAATCCATGGAAAACATGATCCAAAGTGTCATGCCAACCTGACTTCTTTTCCTTATCGGTGCGCGACAAGATAAATCGGTCAAATCGTGGAATAATTCTAGAGCGGACAGGCCCTATAAAAAATGCCATATCAGGACACATTCTAACATCACAATCGAAGTGCCGATAAGCCAAATCGAAACTTGGCTTATCTCTGGTCAGAATGGTGAACTTGCCATGCGCACAAATCATCTGTGCCGTCTGTTGAAGTTGAACCGCATCGTCAAAATAGATCGACTGTGGCAATTGAATGACCGGTACCCCGGCAAAATCCTCAAGAACACGCATTCGAAATTCCTGAAATTGAGGCCAGAGAGTGCCAAAATTACCCCCCCCATGAAATAAAATCACAGGATTATCGTTGTTCAAAGATTTTTTGAGATTCGCCTTGTCGTAGTTGTTGATATCACAGACGTAGCCTGGCGATATGCCGCGTTTGCTCAAATAGGCAACCTCTCCCAGCCAGATAAGGCTATCGCCCACATTCGTATGATGCGGATAATCCAGCAATGCCACTTTGGAATCCTCGGGTATTAAGGCATCCAGAATGGCCTTGGCGCTACTCTGCAGGTTTCCAATGAGATTTCTCGAGTTGTTATTCATCGCCGCTGGCTCGACCCATTTCCAACTTTAGAGACTCCCGCGCGATTGGCCATCCCAACCGCGTTATTAAGTGTTTTATTAGATTCCTGCGAGTACTTCCCTTTGGTAGAAAAAAATCAGTCATGGGTAGGATAATATCAGTCATGGGTTTTCTTCGGATAACTCTCCGAACTTCCCCCACCCAACTAGCCTTAATATTGTTTTTGTTGGCCTGTTCGAGTATTGGAGTCCAATCCCCTAGACAATGATAAGGCAGCACGAGTTTCCTGAGTTCTTTCTCTAAATTAACAGTCTCAGGAAAACATTTTGGAATTTGTTTATTACAAACTAAGAAATTGAGCATGGTTTGAAGACACTTTTCACACTTGCCACAGTTTCTATCTTTGAGATCACCCTCCCAACAAACTCTTAAGTTATTTACACCCATCTCCCAATCAGAAATCTCATTTATCTTTTCAGCCCGAGTATGAGACGCGCCATCATGAATAACCTCAAACCCACCTGAAGTCAATAGATGATCAGTAATAGGAGACGAACCCCAAGGGATCCAAGGTAAAAGTAAGCCGTCATAGGATTCAGTACTTCCAATCAAACAGACTCCGGCAATTCGTTTAAAGTTGCTCAAAGCCGCTACTAAAGCAGTACCATGTGCATGCTCCCAATATACCTTTGATATCTCTCGATAGTTTGTACGCATGGGTATGAGTTCAAGATTAATATCCGATAGCGTTATACCTGCCGTTTTTATAACTCTATCGAACGCATCAACGTCACTGAGGGGTATATCAAATCCATGAACCAATGAACAGAAATTTATTTGTTGCGATCTAAAGCTATTTTTGTTTTGTGAATTTCTCCACGCAGTGAATGTCGAATCAAGTCCTCCTGAAAACGCACAGACTGCGCCAGGCATGAGAGCCTCGTCTTCTCTTATAATATCGGCTCTCAGAGATACCATGTGAAAATTATTTGGCAACCACTTGTGCCAAGCAGATTGGAATTCGATCAAATTTGACAAGAGCTTCCTTGAAACGCTGCCCTGAATAAAAATATCCCTCCCTTCTAGCATCCCATCCATCAACATCGCTAGTAAATAGCTATCACAATCGTTACTTTCGGGCGGTTCTATCGAGCTTGGGAACATAAACCAAAGTTCAACTTCATTAATCAACAAGTTTCCGTCCTGACGTGAAATTGAGCACTTCCGAATTACATCATTACCCCGAACCTCATTTACCGTTGGCCTAATAATCATTACTTTCATTTGTATTCTCTCGAATCTAAAAATTTTATACGGAGGCCGAAGGTCTAGGAAGTTAAATCGGGCTTAACCTTTGATGACTGCAAGGGAAAAGCAGCATACAAGTGAGGTCAAAGGCCAGCAGTTATTTAAGTGCTTCCAAACCCCTCGAAATACTATGCCTGGACTTGAGGTAGCGAACACCATGTGGAATTTCCGAGAACCATGCTTTGAGACCAAAACATTTAATCGACCTAATCAGACCTACAAGGGTCTTAAGCTTATTCGGACTATAAACAAGTGTCTTGAAATAAAATGCTCCTCTTGCTGCCAGATAATAGTTTTCGATTGCCTCACGATCCTTTTCCCCTCTCCTTCTGTGATGATGGGAAACGACTGCTTCAGGCCAATAAACCCCACCCCAACCAGAATAAGACATACGAATCAAAGCATCGCAGTCTTCACTGGGGTAAGGCGTGCCTGGGCCCAATAGACTATCAAATCCTCCTATGCTCTCAAGCGCCTTACGCCTAAAGGCAAAGTTAGCGCCATGAATATAGCCAGGACCGATGAAGGATCCGGGAGAAAATCGTTCAAATTTTTCGGATATTTTAATGGTAATCGGCAAGTCCTGAGGATCATATAAAAGCACTCTGCCGCCCATATATCCAACAGTGGTATCCTCAAATGCCCGCATTACGGCAACTAAAAAGTCACGCTGCGGATAGCAATCATCATCGGTAAATGCAACCACTTCGCCTTGAGCTATTTGAAGCGCACGATTGCGAGCGTTGCCACACCCCGGCTTTGCTTCGTATGCAAGAACCACATTATGGCGTGAATTCTTGGCGAACTTGTCGAGAATAACCGCTGTTTCATCTTTGCTGCCATTATCAACAATGACAATTTCCCATGATTGCGGATATTCCAGTGCCTCGAATGCGTCAAGAACATGAGGCAAATAATTAGATCTATCACGCGTGCAGAGAAGTAAAGAAATATCCATACTATTTTCACCATTATATTTTTTCATAAATTTTATTTTCCGAGGACGAACACATGAAGGTTTTTAATCTGCTTCCAATAAATAAATCGCAGAGTTATCAAACTAAGCAAAATTGTGAAAGTGCAAACATATATAGCTGAAAACACTGGATTGAAGTCAAACCAGTACTTGACTGAAATTTCTACAGAGGCTATCAAAGCAACGATTACTATCGTGGGCTCAAGATTTCTGAAATACTCGGACAATTTCATGTCAAGTAAACGCATTACGAAAATAAGCCCTATTGGGAACAGAATTAAGGTCTCTATCAATCCGGTTGCGGCCAACGCATTTATGCCATAAGGTGCAGCTGCCAGCATAAGTAGAATTGTCACAACAAATCCAACCGACATCAGCACTGAGAAAAGTAAATTCTTCTGCATAGCAAGAACTAGAAAGCCATTCAAGTTAACAGCACCTAAGAGCAATCCTGATAGGCACATCAAGCGCATAACCTGGGCACTTTCTGCCCATTTGACGCCAAAAATCAATCTAATGAATTCGGGCGCAATAAATGAAGCTAGAAGAAAAATAGGAGTGATAAGTAAACTAGCTCCCTGAACGGATGAAAGGAAGAATGCTTTTAACGCTGCCTTATCTTCACGAAGCCGCCCATATTTGGGGCAGAACACGCTGGCCAATGCTCCGACGAAACCACCATATAAAACCTGGAACATTTTCTGGCCAATCGTGTAGTAACCTAGCTCAGCGATTCCAATCCATGTCCCAATAATAAGGACATCCGCCTTCTGCATTATGATATCCAACAATCTGCTCCAGACAATGCCCCAACTATGTCTCAAAACCAGCAATGAGTCAGAAAATGCACATGTGAATGCAGGGCGCCAGCGGCTGAGTCCAAATAGCATGACCATATCAACTATCACTTCGACCCATTGCTTGGCAACCAAACTCCATACACCTGCACCTTTAAAAGCAAGGATTACACCAACAATTCCGCCAGCAGTAATTGCCACAAAAGATCTTAATGCAATCTCACGAAACATCAAATCTTTTCGCATTAATGCTTCTGGTACCCTTGTTGCCGTAGAAATTGGAATTGTCCAAATTAATGCCATCATCACATCGTTAATTCCATTCTTCTCTGACATGAAACCAAAAGTCACAATCAAAGATAATGCCAAGCTAATCAATATAGCCAATCCAACTTGAAGCCACCAAACAGCGAGCTGCATATTCCTGGCAGCCTTGTGATTGTATACAAGATATTCTGCTAATCCCAAATCAGCAAATACTTGGAAAATCGCCAACAATCCAAGCACATAACCAACGGTTCCGATTTCATCAGGACTTAATGTTCTTGCCAGCAGTGTAAATAACAATAGGGTCGATATACGCACACCCCAAATTTGGATCATCGACCAATAAATGTTTTGTAGTACCGAAGAACTTGACATGAGACTTACAATTTTGAATAAGTTAAAAGTAGGGCTTATGGGGAAAAATATTTATATTCGTTGTGCTCTAGCGGGTCGGGCCGGCCACTCGTTTGTTATGTATATAACCAGGTTTTATCTTTGTTTATTAAAGTTTAAAAATCTGTTAATACAGCGCCGAGGCACTGACTACCCGAGTCTTGCAAAGCTTCTTTTAACAATTGTAAATCATTCAGCCTGGTTTTGTCTTTTCGCACCACCAGCAGGGTGCCGCCACACAAAGAGGCGATAATTTGTGCATCTATACCCTGCTCTGTTGATGGGGTGTCGATCAAGATGACGTCAAATTGTATCTGCAATTGTTGCAAACAGTTTTTTAAGCCTCGGCTGATCAATTCACCTGGATTGGGCGGCACCGTGCCGGTCGGCAAGACCGATAAATCCCGGAATGCCGTACTTTGTGTAACAATCGTTAGATCAGCGCGCCCAGCCAACACGTCCGACAGACCATAACCAACTTGTAGCTTAAATAATGTATGCTGCCGAGGCTGACGTAAGTCGGCATCAATCAACAACGTACGTTCGCCAAGCTGGGAAAAAACAATTGCCAGATTGGCCGCCATATAGCTGCGCCCTTCGTTGCGGCTAGGGCTGACCAATGCCAAGGTTTTATGGGCATCGATAAACCAGCGTAGCATCAATTGCCCCCGCATAGCTCGCAGAGTTTCCACTTGAGCACTTAGGGGCTGGTATGCCGCGACCAGTTCCGGGCTGAAATTCTCTTCGCTTGCCGTTAGGAATGGAAAATCAAATTGATGTGATAAGGCTTTTTGTATGTCGTCATCGTTGATTAGCCCCAACGCTTTGGCTGCATCGCCAAAGCGCATGCCTTCCCGTTTTTGCAAGGCGATAATGCGTTCGGCATCACTGGCGGTAATTTTTCCAGCATCCAGTAATAGAGCCCCCATGGAAGCAGTGGTGTTTTTATTGGCTATTTCTTTGGCCATCTTGTCGTTGATTTTAGTTACTGTTGTTTGCATTTATGCACTGCCTACATAGCTGGAGTCGCCACTGGTTTTGTCAAGATTTAACAGTCGTAGCATTCGCTTCGGTTTGGAGACCGTGGCGGAAACGACAGCGAAAACAGGAACGGCCAACATTTCCGAAACATCAAAAGCAGATCGAACTCGCCGATCCATCAACTCTGCCAATAACGCCATGCCCACTCCCAACATGCCACCCAGAAAAATCGACAAAATCATGTTCAATAGCACTTTAGGCTTGGCAGGTTTTTGCGGCGGATATGCGGAATTAAGGATAGAGATGTCGGTTTGACTCAATTCGCTTTCCATGCGGGTTTGTATCGCACGATGCATAACGTCATCGTATGCCGTCTGTGCATTTTGCACCTCGCGATTAAGTACCGCCATTTGATCATGCTTTTTTTTCTGCTCCAATACCTGGTTTTTCTGTTCCGCCAGGGCCTTGGCCAACATATTATCACGTCGCTTGGAGGCGACAACCCCACTGTCAATACTGTTTAGCACCATTTTAACTGCGGACCGAATTTCCTGTTGCAGGCTGTTGACTTGGGCTTCTGCCTGATTGTATTGCGAATTACCTTTTTTAAACTTCTGGGACAGCTCGGCAAAATGCGCCCCTTGTCGCGCCAGTTCCGCCCTGAGGTCTCTAATCAATTCGCTGTCCAAAACCTCCTGCAACGACTCGAAAGAACCGCCCTGTTCGAGAGTGGACGCTAGCAAATCTTTTCTGGATTGCAGTTCGTTGGTGCGAGACTGGCTTTCCACTAACTGCCGTGACAAATCAACCAAGCGGGTTTTTTCAATATCCAGTCGATCAAAGCCCTCAACAATGCCTTGTTGTTGTTGGTAGGTAGACAACACTGACTGCGCATGCTCCAGATGCACCCTTAACGAAGCCATTTGCACGTCAAACCAGTCCGCACTCAATTTGGCAGGTTGAGCGCGCAATTCGATGCTGGTTTGTATGTAGGCATCGGCAAAAGCGTTGGCGATATTCGCGGCCAATTGCGGGTCTCTAGAGGTAAAGTCAATCTGTATCAAGTTGCTCTCTCGTGAAGGCCTGATTTCAAGATCTTTCAGTATTAAATCCGCAGCCGTGTCCCTGATGTCGCCCATGTTCCCGGCTTTTTCAAAGTCTTTCTGCATTTTCGGTATGTCGCTAAGTTTCAGTTTGCTGTGTTTCAGTCTTTCCAACACTTTACGCGCTACATTATGACTGCCAATCACATCGACCTGCGTCGCCATATACCCCGGGAGCAGTTGTACTGGCATGTCTTTGCCCGTCACCGGATCGACACCGCGTTGATTAACCACTATTGAAGCAGTGGCGACGTATTGCTTCGGTAGCAACAGACTCACCACCAAGGTCGTGATTACCGTCATCATCAATGCCGACAGGGCAATCCCTTTGCGCGCCCATAGAATGTTAATAAATTGTTGAAAATTCATGCCGTTCCGTTGTTTTATTGACTCAATCTGAGAAATCGGTTGGGTTAATCCTAAAATACATCCTGGTTTGAAATAAGTTTATCAAACCATTATGGTCTTTTGTTAATACGCATTCTTATCCTTGATAATCACGCAGATGGTTTTAAATATAATCAATAGGTCGAGAAATAATGACCAGTTACGCAAGTAATCGAGATCATAGTCAATCCGAGACTGCATTTTTTCGACAGTATCGGTTTCACCACGAAAGCCTTTGACCTGCGCCCAACCGGTAATGCCAGGCTTAACCTTATGCCGTATCATATAGCCTTTTATTAGTCTGCGGTATATTTCGTTATGAACGACAGCATGCGGTCTCGGGCCAACAATGCTCATACGTCCCTGCAGTACATTGATAAACTGTGGCAATTCATCCAGAGATGTTTTTCGTAAAAAACCACCAAACCGGGTGATTCTCGGATCACTTCGGATTGCCTGGTTCACCTGTTCGCCGTCTTCCATTACAGTCATGCTGCGAAATTTATATACGGTAAACTCCTTGCCGTCTAACCCATAACGACGCTGTTTAAATAGCACCGGGCCACTTGAACTGAGTTTTACGCCAATGGCAATCAAGAGCATCAATGGAGCGATTAATAGCAATATCAAAAGTGATAACACCACATCGAAAGTCCGTTTAATCGTGCTATTGATACCAACAATCGGACTTTCGCACACTGCCACTATGGGAATTTCCTTTATGGTTCTGATGTTGGCCCGAATTAAATCAAGCAAAAATATATCCGGTACAAAGTAAATCGATGCGGTGGTATCACACAATTCATCCAGTAATTCCAGAATCCGCGGCTGGCCAGACATGGGTAAAGCGATGTAAATGTGATTAACGCTATGGGTTTTAACAAATTTGGAAACCGATGCAATGTTGCCCAGCAGTGTTTCTGACGGTTGTTGCCTATTTTCTGACAAGCGTTCCGGACAACGATCATCAAAAAAACCCATGCATATCATCCCCAACAATGGGTGTTGCTTTAATTGATAGTCGAGTTTTCGGCTTAAATCGCTAAGTCCGACAATGACTGCTCTGCACATCTCACTCTCATCAAGTGGACATCGATTAAATAAAAAGCGTAACAACCAGTGCGCCGTCACCATCACTACTGGCGTAGTCAAAAGCCAGGAAAACAGCACCCGTCGTGAAAAATAATCAGTCACTTTAAAAGCAAAGCCCATCATCAACAGTAGACTAACCACCCAAAACCATTGCAACACTAACCCAGGCACGATTTCCTTCCAAAAGATTTTGTTGTTGGATTCAAAATCCACACCATCCATCAATTGACCGACCAGTAAAAACGACAGAACCAGCAACGCAAAATAGCCTTCCTCAAATTTCCCTTGATAAAGCCATAAACAGCCCATCAGCATCATCGAGACCAGTAGAGGATTAACCAGATTTTTTAAAGGAATTAATAGCTTTCGTCTTCTGTACGACATATAATGCGCGCGGTCAAGTTATCGGTTTTTTTAAAATAACTGGAAGTTCATGGTCATCAAGCTTTGCATCTCATTTCTGTAACGAGTGCCGAGTTCACTGATGCAGTTATTGTTGCTGTTTCTAAAAGTATCGAAACGGCCGTAATGTTTGCTATACAGAACCTGATTTTTTACATAACGCCATAACCTCTCTATTTAAATTTAGAGGCGGCAACTATCCTGACATGGGGGGCTGTTTTCCAGTGCTCAAAACGACAAAATTATAATAACGATTCTTTGTCATTCAGACATGATTCAAACATCCTCTTTTATCAGGGATAAATGCCATGTATCTATCAGAACAATTGCCCCATAACTTAACTTTAATTATTTGGTAAAGCCGATTCGCTGCAACGCAAAAAGGGTCTGCAAACCACTTATTGAAGCATGCCGAAAAAATGAGGGGCAAATTTGGGCACCCTTCATTTTCCAATTAACAGTTTAACAAAATTCCCCCAGGTGTTGTGATATGCATTTAGAGCAATCACATATAAGGAGAAGATCATTAAATTTACCCGCCGCCCCGATCTCGATACTCAAGCCCGTATA
>JAGXGJ010000127.1 GCA_024636875.1 Methylococcaceae bacterium
AACACGGATTTACACGAATAAACAACTAGTTACATCAATTCTTTGTGACACCATTTGGGTGAAGTGCCAGCCTCGCGCAACATAATGTTTTATCAGTGTTTTTCTGTGTAAATCTGTGGCTAACTAAGGTTTTTAGGATAACGGCTGGCTTTCCGGACAGTTCAGCAATGATCGGCAGTATGCCTGTACTGTCACCTCAGAGTCTGATCAGCAACTATTAGAGTTCGTTCTGTAAGTAGATTTGAAAATATTATTTTGTGAACTAGAATTGAATCGATAAAGCGATTAGTTCCATACTCAATAATGAAGAGCCAGGTATGATCATTTTCCTTAGAAACATCCCTCTTGAAACCAAAAAATTTGAAATCGCCAATTTTATAAACAAGGTTTTTACTGACTGCTTCCTGGACAGGTCAAGCACCAAGGTATCGATTGGGGATATAGAAACCTTATCGATACAGGATGTCGATTTAAATATGATTGAAAAGCATGGTTTGGTCAGGGTTTTCCCCAATGAAGTAGGAAAAAGAGTAATTAAAAAGCTTGACGGAGCGATTTTTAAACAAAAACCAATTACAGTCCGGGAATACGTCAACCGTTCTACGCGAAATGATCCCAGGGATACCGATCCGGGCGCTAAAATAGAATTTCAAGAACGGCGAACTTCAGATCGAAGACGCAGCCCACTGCTTAATTCCTGGCAAAAAGATCCGATCCTGGTCCACAGTAAAATTTTTTGATTTATCGGGATAATTTCAAAAAAGCTATACGGGCGTTTCAACTCGATGTATAGGAGCCAAAGTTGGTAAAGCGGCCTTTGTAATACCCTCACCCTAACCCTCTCCCAAAGGGAGAGGGGACTTTGTGTCGCTTTACCAACGTCGGACTCTATAAAAATCCAGTTACTATTCAGCGAAGCTCGAAAAACCTTCTCCCGGTGAGAAGGGACTGGTCTTCTCGCTGAATAATCATAAATTCCAATTATTTAGCCTCTAAACTTGAGAGCAGTATGCTGAAAAACCTTATAAAAACCGGCCTTTTGATGTTAATGCTGACTTTTTGCGTAAATCTTTTCGCAGAATCCTATAACATAACCGTCAATATTAATGGTCAGGAATATTATTCGGATGAAAACGGTTTTTCGGATAATAACTCTTCGGTTAAGAAGTCTGTTTCAACAAAGGCTAAACAAAAGTCAACCAGGTCTTCGGTGTCAAGAAGTCGAAATGGCTACGTCTCAAGTGCGAAAAAAAGGAAATATGCAGACCTGATCGCCAATGCCGCTGACAAGCATCAGGTTGATGCCAGGCTGGTACAGGCAGTAATTCAGGCCGAATCCGCCTATAATGCAAGCGCCATTTCGCCGGTCGGCGCGGTCGGCTTAATGCAGTTAATGCCCGGGACTGCCAAGCGCTACGGCGTTGCCGACCGGCGTGATCCTTATCAAAACATAGACGGCGGCACCCGGTATCTGAAACATTTATTGCAGTTATTCGATTCAGATTTGAAACTTACTGTTGCCGCCTATAATGCCGGGGAGAATGCTGTAATCAAATACAATAACGCCATTCCGCCATACGCTGAAACGCGCCATTATGTCAAAGAAGTCCTGTCCTTGAAAGACTATATGCAGCGAAACTCCGGACCGGAGTACAGCGCCCAACGCAGTGCAAGTGCTTCGAAGGATTGGGGAAATGGTGGTTACACAATAGAGATTAATCGCCCTTGAGGGCTATACATAAAAGAGCATCTCCAGATACCCGGTTTTACAGCCGCTGTTAAACTTACGAAGGGAAATATTTCCCCTGACTCAACGGTATTCATTAAATTATAGAGTCCGGCGTTGGTAAAGCGACACAAAGTCCCCTCTCCCTTTGGGAGAGGGTTAGGGTGAGGGTATTACAAAGGCCGCTTTACCAACTTTGGCTCCTATGTCAGGACTCTTAAGCTCTATCCGCTTCAACATCGCAAACAAACCGCTGTTGGTTAAAACCATAGCGGCTTGTTTTTAAGAAGGCATCACCGGTTCAGGGCGGGTTTGGTCATGCCGATGGTCTGGTCATGGTTGGATACGCTCTGGAGATAAAGCGACTGTGTTGGATAGGCGAATTCGATACCCTCCGCTTGAAAGCGTTTGAATATTTCCAGGTTGATCGTTTGCTGAATATCCATATAAATGTTGTAATCGGAACTCAATACATAATAAACGTTTTCGAAAAGGAGAGCGAAATCGCTGTACGACGAAAAATGAGAGCGGTCGAAACGGATGGCTTCCCGAGCTTCAATAATTTCCCTGATCATGGCTGGAATTTGCTGCAGTTTTTCAGCGGGGGTCTGATAGACCACGCCGATATTGAAGCTCACACGCCGCTCATTCATGCGTTTGAAGTTGCGGATTCGAGTGTTAAGCAGATCTCCGTTGGGACATATAATCTGTTCACCTGTCAGACTGCGGATACGGGTGGTTTTGATGCCGATATGTTCAATGCTGCCCATGAATTCATCAAAAATGACGAAATCGCCGATTACGAACGGTTTGTCGAGAACGATGGAGAAAGACGAGAACAGGTCCTTAAGAATATGCTGCAAGGAAAGCGCCACTGCTACGCCGCCGATACCAAGGCCGGCTATTAGCGCCGTAACGTCGATACCCAGGTTTTGCAGCATAAGCAGCAAAGCGACCGACCACAGAATCACTTGACTCGAGAAATTGAAGATCGATAAAGCCCCCAGGCTTGCACCGTCGCGCTTGGTGCGGCGAGCCAGGATGTTGAATATCCAGATGCGCAAGAAACTGCTGCCCCATACCCCAGTCTGGAAGATGAAAGCCACTTTTGTCAGGCTGGCAATGTTTCTGGAAGTTCCTGGATCAATCGCCAGAAACAGCGACGCGACTGAAACAGCAAGCATCAGGAAGAAAAAAATATTCGCGCGTTTAATGCTGGTCAAAAAACCGTTAGCCAGGGAAGCCTTGTCCAGCTTTTCCAAATGTTTCAGCCTTTGGATCAGAATCCAGCGCAGGAAGTACAGAAGCGCGAAAGTAGCCAAGGCCGAAGCCAGGGCGTAAGTCCAATCCAGCAGAATGTTTTCATAAATTTTGTAGTTCAGCGCCAGATCGATCCAATCGCGCCAGGAATTATCCGAGGTTCGAAGATTAATTTCATCCAGGAGTTTTGTCAGCAGTCGCCGGCTGTTTTCATAGGCTGTCTGCATACCCTTCAACTGATCGATGATGGCAAGCATATGTTTACGCTGCTGCGCATATCCGGTTTTCTCCTCGCCAAGCGCCACTTCATTGTTATTTTCGATTTTGTTGTTCAGGGTGATCAGGCGGTTTTGCCAGTCAGCAAGCGATAACCTGAGAGTGCGCTCATCCTGATCGATTTGCGTCAATTGAAGGTCTGCCGCGCTCCGCCATTCTTGCAGTGTGGCCTGATCGGCCATTAAATTGAAGACCTTATAGCGCCGCTGCCAGACTTCTTTCCAGTCGGCGAGCAATTCCAGGCGCCGGGTTGCAGTAGCGATTTTGCTCTCGAGTTCCTCGAATTCGAGACGCAAGGTCTCTAAATTCATTTCCATGCGCTTTTCGCCATCGAGTCCTGCTGCGGCGAGTTTTTTTCTGGCCTGCTCGAGACGGCTTTTTACGGTGAGCCGCTGGTCTTTTGCCCGCGATAATTCACGATTCAGCTCAAATTCTTCCTTGTCGATGCGTTGTTGCTGTTCCTGTAAATCTTCCGGGTTGAAGACAGCGTGCGCCTGAAGAACCTTGACCTGATGTCGCAACAATTCGAGATGTGTTTGATGGACGGCTTTTGCCTGTTTCTGGATGCGCAGCTCGAGTTGTCGCAAACCCTGGACCTGCCCGGCCAGCTCCAGGTCCCTGCGTGCGATCTCGAGCTCGATCCGGGATCGTACAGAGACAGTGTCCGCCTCGCCGGAAACGGCTTCAAGCAGCTTAAGCCTGTCCTGTTTTTGTTGGACGATTTTTATGGACTGCTGTAATGCATCGTCAGCCAGTTTGATTTCAGATGCCATGGTTTTTTCACGGCGTGATTCCATATACAGCTCTTCACGGACGCGGTCCAGTTCCATGAAGGAAATGCGTTGGCCTTTCGAAGATGGCGCCTGCAGGCTTGCTATCTCTTCCCGAAAATGTTCATTCTTGGCTGCAAGTGATTGCAGTTTCTCCAGTGCCGCGCTCTGCTGACCATACGTGGTATCGATCTGGTCTATAATTACAAGTTCGGCTTGAAGCAATTCGGCCTCTTCGGTTCGCTCGCTGCTCTTGGCGGCAGACAGCCGGCTGGCAACGTCGGCTGCCTGGGCTTTGAGCGCTTTCTGTTGCTTCTTGATAGTGGCGGACAGCTGGACTTCGGTTTCCGCTGAAACCTGAGACGACTCATGAGTTGGTTCATGGGATTGGGATTGGGCCTGCGAAGCTTGGCCGATTAGCGCAAGTATAATAATTGCGATGATATAGCCCCAAGAAATTCTGAATTGTCTAAGCAAGATTCTTTCTCCTCTTTTTGACTGGTTTTTGAAAACGTAAAATCTATGAAGTCAGTGTCGTTGATTTCCCCCTAGATTCCTGAAATATAGTGGGCATTAAATCGGGGCTCGACAAGATAGTCTGGCTGTAGCGAAGTGTAAGCCGCTATAAAAGAAGGGATGTACTCATCGCAGATTAATATGCGGTTTTTTAAATCTTCCCTCACTTACCCTTGAGAACAGTCAATTTATTCTGACGGGTATCTGTTTAAAAAACCGTTCAGGTGAACCCTGGGCTGGGCTTAGGGCGAATGGATGCCTTTCATAATACCCGACAAAACAAGAATGGCTGTCTTCCAGGAGGAAAGGGGAATTTATTTACCAGTTTAATGACGTTGACCACATAATTCAAGGGCCCTTATGCTCAATCCGTTTCAACATCGCAAACAAATCGCTATTGGTTGACAGGACGATAGTGGCATCCTGGTTGATAACCTTGCGATAGGTTTCCATGGTCTTCATAAAACTGAAAAACTCCGCCGCCTCTGGCTTTTGTGTATAGGCTTGCGCGTAAATTCCGGTGGCTTTGGCATCGGCTTCTCCTCGAATTTCCTGCACCTGCTTGTAGGCTGTGGATTCAATCTCGTTAATATCGCGATCCCTTTTACCGGAGATTCGCGCAGCTTCGCCCTCGCCCTCGGAACGAAAGCGTTGGGCAATTTGAAGACGCTCGCTGATCATTCGCTGGTAAATGCGTTCAAGCACTTCATGATTGTAATTAATGCGCTTGAAGCGCACATCGAGAAGCTCGATGCCGAATTCAGCCAGCTTTGGCGCAGCGGCGTCGAACACACTTTTTTCGATTCTCAAGCGGCCAAACCTGATCGGGCGCAAAACACCCAGCGTACCCTCACCCAAAATCGGACCGGTCAGAGTCTCGTCTTGCAGCGGTTCGCGCTCTTTATCGGTGCGGACAACTTCAATCAGTTCGTGCCTGGCAATCGCGGTGCGGGTTTCACTGCCCAAAATATCCTCCAGTCTGGACTGGGCGCTACGCTCATCCCTGAGCCGGAGGTAATAGCGCATTGGATCGGTGATGCGCCAGCGCGCAAAAGTATTTACCTGTATATAAGTCTTGTCCTTGGTGGACATCTCGACCATCGGGCCGTCCCAAGCCAGATAACGTTTATCGAAGCGATTGACCTCCTGGATAACAGGTATTTTGAAGTTTAGCCCGGGACTGGTAATGGGTTCGCCGACCGGCCTGCCGAACTGGGTAATGATGACCTGTTCGGTCTGATTGACTGTGTAGGCAGATAGATAGACCACACCGGCTAATATAACGGCTCCTGACAAAGTTTTTCGCGAATATGTCATTTTTGTTCCCCGGTCAGTTGCGATGGAAATGGCAGCATCGGCAATATCTGTTGCACCGTATCGTCGACAATAATTTGCTGCCTTGCCTGAGGCAGGACAAGTCCCAGCGTTTCCAGATAGATGCGGGTGCGGGTCACGTCCGGGGCCTTTACGTATTGTTCGAGCACATTGGTAAAAGCCGCAGCATCTCCTTCCGCCTCGTTAATCCGCTTAAAGCGGTAGCCTTCGGCTTCACGAATTTTCTGGTCGGCTCTGCCTCGTGCGCGAGGCACGGCCTTGTTGTATTCACCGTTGGCGAGATTGATAAAATTTTCCCGGTCTTGCTGCGCCCGATTGACCTCATTAAAAGAGGGTTGCACAGGCACCGGCGGATTGACGTTTTTCAACTGAACCTGATTGATGGATACACCAAGACGATAGCGTTCCGCCAATTCGCGCATCCGGGTCAGAACATTATCTTCGATTTCCTGCCGCCCGATGGTGATAATCTCGTCAACTGTCCTGTCGCCAACAACCTCCCGCATGGTCGCTTCGGAAAGATCCCGCAAGGTCTGCCCCGGCTCGCGCACAGCGAAGAGGTAATGCTCAGGGTCGGTGATGCGATATTGCACAATCCACTCGACCAGGGCTGAATTCAGGTCGCCTGTCACCATGGACTTTTCTTTTACCGGTTCGGCTCCGGTTTGATCCGGATTAGAGGCGCCGGGAGTTGAGAAACCGAATTCCAGCTTCTGCTGCCGCTGGGTCGGCACGGCGATAACGCTGTCGATTCCGAACGGCAGTTTGGAATGCAGACCGGAAGGGACTTTTTTAATGTATTCTCCAAAGCGCAGGACAATACCTTCCGATTCTGCCGGAATTGTGAAGAAAGACGTCCAGATTCCGATCAAGACCAATAAAATCAGCCAGAAAAAGGGTGACAAAACAGGTAGCGAATCCGTAAATCGTTCCCGCAAAGATTTCTGATTATCCATGTCTGTTTCCCCCTAATTAAGATCAGCGGCAAGTGTATAAAACCGGGCTGGAAACCCACTTGCAGTTCCTGGAGTATAATTCTAATATATAGGAGCCAAAGTTGGTAAAGCGACCTTTGAAATACCCTCACCCTAACCCTCTCCCAAAGGGAGAGGGTACTTTGTGTCGCTTTACCAACGTCGGACTCTATAATGGTATCGGTTTACTCATAATCCGACAAGGGCGGACAGGTACAAACCACGTGCCGGTCACCATAGACATTGTCGATACGCCCGACTGGCGGCCAGTATTTATCATCATGCTGATCATGGTCAGGGAAAAAGGCTTGCTGCCTGGAGTACGGCAATGTCCATTCTTCCAGCAATAAGCGGTGGGTATGCGGGGCATTGTGCAGCACATTATTTTCGGCATCGGCGCTGCCATTTTCAATGGCTTTGATCTCCTCGCGAATAGCGATTAATGCCGCACAAAAACGATCGATTTCGGCTTTATCCTCGCTTTCCGTGGGTTCTATCATCAGGGTGCCGGCAACGGGAAACGATACGGTAGGCGCATGAAAACCGTAATCAATCAGACGTTTGGCTATGTCTTCGACGGTTATGTTGCAGGTTTTTTTAAATGCATGACAATCGATAATGCATTCATGCGCAACCCAGCCCTTTTTGCCGGTATATAAAATCGGGTAATAAGGCGCCAAACGTTTGGCAATATAATTGGCATTCAGGATGGCGGTCAGCGTCGCGCGTTTTAAACCGGCGGCGCCCATCATCGCGATGTACGCCCAGGAAATAGTATAGATACTGGCTGAGCCCCAGGGCGCTGCGGATACTGTGCCTATCGTGCCGTGTTCACCTTTGGCCGGATTGACGCCTTCAACCACAGGGTGATCGGGCAGAAAAGGGGCAAGATGTGCGCCCACGCCAATGGGTCCCACACCGGGACCGCCGCCGCCGTGAGGAATGCAGAAGGTTTTATGGAGATTAAGATGGGCGACATCGGCGCCGATTTTTCCGGGACGGCTGATGCCTACCAGGGCATTAAAGTTGGCGCCGTCCAGATAAACCTGACCGCCATGCTGGTGAATCAGGTCGCAAATCTCCCTGAACGCTTCTTCAAAAACGCCGTGCGTGGACGGATAGGTAATCATCAGGGCGGCCAGCGTGTTTTGATGTTCGCTTAATTTGGTACGCAAATCATCCAGGCTGACATTGCCGTTGTCATCGCAAGCGACGACGACAACCTTAAGGCCGGCCATCGTGGCACTGGCCGGATTGGTGCCATGCGCGGAAGCCGGTATCAGGCAGATATTGCGCTGCGCCTGACCTCTGACTTCATGATATTTGCGGATCACCAGTAAGCCCGTATATTCACCTTGGGAACCGGCATTGGGTTGCAGTGAAAAGGCATCGAAGCCGGTCAAATCGCATAACATGTCTTCCAGTTCTGCAAACATCTGCTGATAGCCAAGCGTCTGGTACAGCGGCGCAAACGGATGAAGGGCGTTAAATTCATAATAGGAAATGCTTTGCATCTCGGTCGCGGCATTGAGCTTCATCGTGCATGAGCCCAGCGGTATCATCGAGCGATCCAGCGCTATATCGCGCCGGGCTAATCTTCGCATATAGCGCATCATTTCAGTTTCCGAATGATAACGGTCAAACACCGGATGTTGCAGGATTTCATCGCCGCGCAATAATGATGGCGGGATACATTCATCCAGACTGGCATCCAGCGCATTGATGTCGGGGAGGTCTGAAGTGGCGGAGGCAAAAACCTGCCAGACTTCTCTTAAATTATGCCGGGTTGTTGTTTCATCCAAAGAGATGCCGAGGTGGTCTGCGTCAATGATACGCAGATTGATATTGCTTTCATCTGCCCGTGCAGCAATGCGTTTTGCCCGGTTCGGCGTATGGATGACCAGCGTATCGAAATAACATTCGCTGAGAACTTGATGGCCTAACTGCGTAATTCCCGCCGCCAGAACTTGCGCATAGCGATGTACACGGCCGGCAATCAGGCGCAGTCCTTTGGCGCCGTGATAAACCGCATAAAACCCGGCGATGACGGCGAGCAGAACCTGGGCCGTGCAAATGTTGCTGGTGGCCTTATCTCGGCGAATATGTTGCTCGCGTGTTTGCAGGGCCATGCGCAACGCAACCTGTCCATGGCTGTCTTTGGATACGCCGATGAGGCGGCCGGGAACCGAACGTTTATAGTCATCCCGGGTGGCAAAGAACGCGGCATGCGGGCCGCCATAACCCATCGGCACGCCAAAGCGCTGGGCGCTGCCGGCGACAATATCAACGCCGAAGGCGGCAGGCGGTTTTAATAACACCAGACTCAACAAGTCCGCGGCCACCGTGACCAGCGCCGATTTGGTATGGGCGATTGCCGTGATTTGGCCGAGGTCTTTTATTTCACCCCTGGAGCCCGGATATTGCACCAGCAGGGCAAAAAAATCATGTTGTTCAAGGTCATCATGGAAAGGATCGGCAACGATAACCTGATAGCCCAAGGAATGGGCGCGGGTTTTGACTACGGCTATTGTCTGCGGATGACAATCCTGATCCATGACAATGCTGTTTGCAGAGCTTTTTGATAAACGCCGCGACATGGCTATGGCTTCTGCTGCCGCAGTCGCTTCATCGAGCAAGGAGGCATTAGCAATTTCCATGCCGGTTAAATCGATAATCATTTGCTGATAGTTTAGCAATGCTTCCAGCCGGCCCTGACTGACTTCAGCCTGATAAGGTGTATAAGCCGTATACCAGCCGGGATTTTCCAGGACATTACGCTTGATCACGGCAGGCATAATGGTGTCGTAATAGCCCATGCCGATCATTGAAGTGAGTACTTTATTACGCTCGCGCATTTTGCGCAGATAATTGATAACAGCACGCTCGCTAATCGTTTCGGTCAGCTTTAAAGGTTCATGATTTAGAATGTTGGCCGGGATCGCCTGTTCGATGATTTCATCCAGTTCTTTCAATCCCAGCTCTGCCAGCATTGCTTCGATTTGCTGCTGATTAGGGCCGATGTGGCGATTGATAAAACTGCCACGCATTTCCAGTTGATCCAGACTTGTACAGTACCTGTTTTTGTTAGTCATAGTAATGTGTGTAATATATTAAATTAATGAATACTATTTAGAATCCACGCCTTTTCCCGGACTGCGCCGGGAAAAGGCGGTTCGCCTGTTGGCGTACAAGTATAGAGTCCGACGTTGGTAAAGCGACACAAAGTACCCTCTCCCTTTGGGAGAGGGTTAGGGTGAGGGTATTACAAAGGTCGCTTTACCAACTTTGGTTCCTATACAATGTAGAACTGCCTCACACCTTTGAAACAATCAAACTCGCCGCATAAGCCCTGACCGGGAAACAACTTGTTGTCGCAAGTTATGCAATCAGGGCCTGATCGCCAATAAAACAGGCGCTGCTTGAGGGCGAGATGTTGACATGATGTCTACCTGTGGTAGCGATGTGGAATAAAGGGTAATTTGGTCACGGTAACAGGAATCTTTCGATCACGGACAGTGGCATATAAGATATTGCCCAGGCCGGCCGAATGCCGGTCAAGCAATGCCATCGCAATCGGCTGGCCCAGACTGGGGGAAAAACCGCCGCTAGTGACATGGCCTATGACGCTATCTTCGCTGTTGAAGACAACACTGCCATCCCGAACCGGTATTTTACTTTCAACCAAAAGACCTGCACGGATTTTTTCTGAACCATTCTGTAACTGGTGCAGTATCTTGGCAGCTCCGGGGAACCTGTCCTGAGCGGAGCCGAAGGAGCCTTTTTTAAACAGCCATTGCAGCCCGGCTTCTATCGGCGTAACAGCTTCATTCAGTTCATGTCCATAAAGACACAAACCTGCTTCCAGACGCAGCGTATCCCTCGCCCCCAGGCCAACCGCTTCAACTTCCTGTTCGGCAAGCAGCAAGCAGGCAAGCTGCTCTGCAAATTGAATGGCTACTGAAATTTCAAAGCCGTCTTCACCGGTATAGCCGCTACGGCTGATACGGCAGGGTATGCCGTTAAGCTCCGTTGCACAGGCCTGCATAAACGATAACTCTGCGGCGGCAGCGGAAAATTTACCGATAACCGTTGCAGCAGTTGGGCCTTGTATTGCGAATAATGCATAATCCGGCAGTTCTTTGAAAGCACAGTCCCTGGATAGCTGGTTTGTTAAATAGGTAAAATCCTTGTCTTTACAGGCGGCATTAACAACGATCATCAGTCCTGAATCGATGCGGGTAATGATGATGTCGTCAATAATGCCGCCGTCATGATTGGTCAATACCGTATATTTCTGTGCATTGGTTTTGAGACCGGTAATATTGCCGGGCGTCAAGCGCTCAAGTTCGCCGGCGGCAGAGTCGCCCAGAATCAGGCATTGCCCCATATGGGAAATATCAAAGAAGCCGGCATGACTGCGGCAATGCAGATGTTCGTGAATGATGCCTTTGCTGTACTGCAGCGGCATTTGATAGCCGGCAAATGGCACCATTTTGGCGCCCAACTCAAGATGCAGGTGGTAAAGAGGCGTTTGTTTTAACATAGTAGCGCTCGATTTGGCTTTGGCAAGGCTGTTAGTGTAACCCTGAAAAAACGATATTCAAAGGCCTGCGATATCGGCTTTACTCTTAACACGATGCCTTTAATTCTTTATTTCTTAAAAAGCCAAGTGCTGACAACTCTTTTTATGGTATAGAGTCCGACGTTGGTAAAGCGACACAAAGTCCCCTCTCCCTTTGGGAGAGGGTTAGGGTGAGGGTATTACAAAGGTCGCTTTACCAACTTTGGCTCCTATATTTGTATGTCATTGACGGCATATAAAACCCTTTCCCGGCAGGAACACAAGTGCCGTTGTGAAGTGCGCTGAGTAAACCAGCCAAAGATCAGCAAAAAAAGTTGGGTCTAATAAAGCGCAACTATTTTATAATTTTTGCAAACATTGCTTCATATTCTTTCTTTGACATAACCCCGCTTATACCAGTGCGCTGATGGGCTGAATCGAAGAAGTAGGTCCGTGGCAATTCTCCATACCATTTTGGATCGATTTCAAAACGAAGTTTCTGGCTGTTTTCATCGGCAAACACCCAATTTTCAATTTCAGCTAATTGGTGCTGTTCCAGAATCTGCTCAATTTGCATTTTGTCAGATATCCCATCAGTTGCCAGCATGATCATTTTTATGTCTGGATTGTTTTTATAGATATCGCTCAATAATGTCATCTCTTTTAAACAGGAAGAACAGTCTACAGACCAGAGTATCAGCATGAACGGCTGGTTGGTATTGGCTGCTAATATTTTCTGATAACTACCCGAAGTAAATGCAGACGAGTCTGCCTGCGCAGGAATAATATTAAAGGTGTTTAAAATAATAAATACCAGGCCAGGGAATAATTTTTTTAGTAACATGATTGTTTTTATAAAGTAGTGGACGATTCAATTCAGGGGAATTAAACGATAACCCTCGGCTTTGCTGTTCCACGATATGAAAATACCTTGATTATTGCTCAGCAAAAATGGATAGTCAGTATCTGCTGTCGCTACTGCGATGGTCTTGGGCTGCGACCAGGTCTGACCACCATCATTTGACTGCATAGCCATAAGCTGCGTTTTTGCACCGTCAAATTCAGTCCAGGTCAGAGCGATATGTTGTCCCTGAGCCATAATATCAGGATGGCTGGGCAGTTTTTCCGGATTACCAAAAGGCAACGGACTTGAAAAATGCTGTCCCCGATCGGATGAATTGGCGTAGAACAAGCCTTGACGGACACTACCCTGGGTAAACCAGGCGATATGGTAGCGGCCGTCATCACTGATGGCAATGGCCGGACCATGCTCAGGGCAAGCCTCAATATTCCAATTGTCGAAGGTGACACGCCATGAAAGCGGTTCCTTGCTGTCAGCCTGGGTTTTGATCAGGCCATGATCACGAATGCCTCCCGGATAAATGAAACGCGCCAATAAAACAGGCTGCTCATCGCTATCAAAAGCAGCGGCAATACGGCAACAATCGCAGAGAGTATCCGAGAGTTTTTGGGCGACGAAAGTGAGGCCGCTCTGACCATCAATGGTCGTGTAATAAATCGCGTTTCCAGGTTGTCTCCAGTCGGTACGGTTACGTTCGTCATGCCAAAAGACATAAGCCTGTCCAGATGGATTCAAGGCCAGGCGTCCCTGAAAAGAATTTGCTTCGGCTGCTTTGTCGCTTAATGGCGACGGTGTTGAAAAGCTCTGGCCGCTATCGGTGGACACGCTGAAGTAGATGGTTACCGGTTGATTACTCTCGGCAGCATAGATAACATAGATCCGGCCGGAACGATCCACGGCGATGCCGGGCCGGTTTTCACCGCTTACTTTTATATGCTGTGCTCCCTTGTTGATGAGTACAGGCGCACTGAAGGTTTTACCCAGATCGGTTGAATAATCAACATAGACATGTTTTTTTTCCGGCACAACTCGCCATAACCGGCCATCCGGCCCAAAAGCTGCAGAAACAAACAAGCCGCCGCCTTCAGGATAATGACTGTAATCAGCCGCCCCGGATTTCAGATAATCCAGATTGCCATGACTGCAAGCGCTTAATGCCACTACGCTGACCAGTAAAAGGTAACCTAGCAATAGTCGTCCGCTGTTCAGCGGGCGATGCCAAAATAATTCTTTTTGGGTTGTTTTGGTATTGATGCTGCCGGCTCTTTTTTTAATTAGAAAATTTGTTAAATTTATCATTGAATCGATTCAAAATCTACAAAAATATAGGAGCCAAAGTTGGTAAAGCGACCTTTGTAATACCCTCACCCTAACCCTCTCCCAAAGGGAGAGGGGACTTTGTGTCGCTTTACCAACGTCGGACTCTATACTCGCTGTTTAAGCAGCATTAGAATACGGCTACAAAACGGTAAGTAATCCGGTAATCAGGATCTGTCTGAAAACCGTTAAGGTCTGTGACTATCGGTGCGCCTACTGAAAGTGCTGTATTCCAGCCTTTGCCTCCGGAGAATCTGACACCTGGAGAGATATAAACCGTATTGCCGCCCGAGTTAGGATCAGTCAGCCCAGCGGTATTCTGGTAATCCTGCCATTCGCCGTTTAGTTCCAGAATGGCCGTCCACGGCGCATTATTGCTGGAAGAGAAAAGGCCACTGCGAACTGGCGCGCCAAACGCATAGGAAAGCGCAAAATTATAATCGAAAATATCGCCAAGGTCGGTTTGTTGTGTTCCTGTAGTCGCAACAGTATAGAGGACGTTGGTGTCAAACGAGAACTGCCCCATAGCGCGAGTGAAAGAAAGTCCAAAGGAGGGATCCCAGGAGCCGCTGCCGGGCTGAAAGTGCGCTTCAAAACTGTTCCCTTGATTAGTTTGTATTCCAGTTGCGCCTGTTGGAGTTTTAAGACCCATGGTCACCGATGCCTGGTTTAAATTATCGGCGCTGTGGAAAAAACGATATTGTCCAAAGAAAGAAACGTCGCCAAAACCGTTGGCGTCGCCCTGATTATTTACCATGCTCTCATGTTCATCATGATCATCATGATGTCCCGGTGAACGAATACCGGAACGCAGCACAAAAGGAATTCTGAGACCCAGCGTCAAGTCGTCGGTAACGCCATAAGCTGCAAATAACGCTGGTTGTAAATATGTATCCTGAGTGTGAACATCACCATGAGCTTCATCAACAGCATTTTCCTGCACGCTTAATAGTTGCTCATTCGAAACGCTGTCGAAATTGATGAATTGGGTAGTCAAACCGCCTGCCCACAAACCGGCAGGAAGGGTAATACCGCCTTGCGTGATAACTGGCGATGCGGTGCCAATCCCAAAGCCCAAAGAGCCATGATCGGCCAGAACAGCGCCGCTATGAACGGTGAATGCAGACGCCAACATTATAGCCAAAGGTGTTTTTTTTGATTTATTCATGACTCTGATTTTAAAGTTTTATTAATTGAAAACATTGGAAACATCTGTAATGGATCAAGAATCTTGCTTGACCCTGTAAAATCCCATTCATTATTTTGTGCAGCTCTTGAGTATAGGAGCCAAAGTTGGTAAAGCGACCTTTGTAATACCCTCACCCTAACCCTCTCCCAAAGGGAGAGGGGACTTTGTGTCGCTTTACCAACGCCGGACTCTATATAAAAGACCTGCTGCCTGAACGATTTAAACCGATTGACTTATTACAAGCGGCAGCTAATCCAGTAATCAAAACTGATCCAGCGCATGCCGTCTATAAACCTCAAGACAACTATTATGATGCCAAAGTAACTGCGAATTCAATACCGTTGTCAAGAATCACAATAGGGCCGTTTTCCGTCAGTTATTCATAATCACCATACTCCTGCATGCAACATTTCCATAGCTTTCTCAAATCTTTCAGCGGCGCCTATCGTCCACCCTGTAGCAAAAACCCGCACCTTCGGCTGCTGCCTGCCCTCCTGCCACTGCACATTTCATGCCAACATTAAAAACAGCGCCAACACCGGCTTCCTGAAAAGTCCGAAGAGTTTTTTAATTAAAAGTGTGTGATATGGCCTGATAAAAGTGTGTTAAATAACACAGTTTAATTAACCGGCTTTATAGAGTTGCCCCTTGCATCTACACACAGGCCGCCGCGAGAATAGTCCATAAGGGGAAACAAAGTTGATAAAATTTTAGACCAGGATTTCTGATGACTACAGGTAATTCTAATACTCCATTTTCTTTCATTTGCTCTATTAAACCAGACGCGTGAGTCATATGCCCTGTTTTCTGAGTGAAATGCCTCAGTTATTCGTCTGGTGGTTTGTTTGAGCCGAGTCGCCACGCTGTTTTGATACGCTTTGACTAGCGCAAACTATAATATTCAGCATTTACCATGCCATTTGTCGCGGTAAATTGTCGCGCGGCGATTTGCCACATTTTCAAGATTCTTTTGGGCCGTTAGACTCTATGCAACTCTTGTACGCACGCCCTATCCTAAAGGGACTAGAGTTTAAGTATCCTTCCTCTCAATGCGGCCAGCAGCCTGGCCGCATCTTTTTTATTTTGCGGGAGAAACCATGAAAAGAAATTATCCAATTGATCCGGTTAGCTCCGTTCCTGATCAAGATTTAATCAAGCAAATTGTTTTTCATGAAGCAGGTCACGCAGCGGCCATTCATCTTTACAATAAACAAAAAAAACTGCCGCCGGTGTATTTTCAAATCACGATAAAAAAACCAGATCATTCTCTGGGCATTCCATTTGCCAGCAGAGCAATCAGGCATGATCACTTTGTCGCAAGGATTGAGGGCGGCTGTTTGATTCATAGTCTGCCCGTTGCCTTGCTGGAAAGTGCAAATTATTTCTCGCTTGATGAGCAAAATGCTTTTCGGACTGCTTTTGAAGCGGACATGATCAATCTGCTGGTCGGTCCTCTCGCAGAAGCCAAACATGTCGCTCTTCGCGATAATGAATGTTTTAGTAAAAATCTGATTACCATCAATGCGCTACATTATTATGGCGGTAAATCTGATCTTGAAAAGGTTTATGACTATCTGGAAAATTTTATTGCGGATAATAGTCTGCATGAAGAAAAGATTCTCGAACTTTTTAACAAAGCGCTTCAATTTATAAATTCGCCGGTTTATTGGAAGGCCATTGAACGTCTGGCCGGCTTCATACTGGATCATATGAAAAACACCATTAGCTGTGAAGAAGCGATTGCTGTGCTGGAGGAAAGCACAATACTTTCGCTGTTAGTCATGGAAACTGAGCCTAAGCGGAATGATAAGTAAAGAATTGACGCCATTTCTACCTCCGGTTGACAACAAATAAGAGCAAAAATTATAAAGACTGGTTCAATAACAGCGAATGCCCTACTGAAAACTTAAAGAGAACCATTTGCCGAGTCGAATCTTCATGATTTTCAAAAGCATATAAAGGGGGTTCAGGGTGCTCCTTTTGCTTTTTACATAGGTAATTGCAAAAACAGCTGCCTGGCTAGACACCCGGTGCATATACCAGATAAAACAGCATTCCAGAAGGTCTGTCAACTCAAGGTCATAACGAGATTGACGTATAGAGTCCGACGTTGGTAAAGCGACACAAAGTCCCCTCTCCCTTTGGGAGAGGGTTAGGGTGAGGGTATTACAAAGGTCGCTTTACCAACTTTGGCTCCTATATTTTTTGCACAGCCATATCCTCATGCTCGCTTTATCATTTGCATAATTTTGTATTTTGAGTACAATAATAAGTACTTAAATAGATAGGTAAATAACAATGGATACCATCAGTTATTCAAATTTTCGTAGCCACTTGGCGAATACATTAGATAAGGTCAATGACGACCATGTACCCATCATGATTACCCGCCAAAATGGCAAACCCGCCGTAATTATTTCTTTAGAAGACTTTAAATCCTACGAAGAAACCGCTTACCTTATGGCAAGCCCCAAAAATGCTACACGTTTAAACCAGGCGATCGCCGAAATTGAAACCGGTAAAACCGTTCAACACCCTCTTTTTGACGAATGATTTTGTCGTGGTCAGGGACGGCATGGGAAGACTACCTCTACTGGCAGGCAACCGACAAAAAAGTGTTAAATCGTATCAATCTCCTTATTAAGGACATTCAACGACATCCCTTTTCAGGCTTGGGCGATCCCGAACCATTACGGCATAACTGGACAGGCTACTGGTCTCGCCGAATCGACCGCGAACATCGGATCGTTTACAAGGCCACCGATGATGCCATCATTATTGCCCAATGCCGTTATCATTATTAACTACATGGCTTGTACAATGCGCCGGAAACGCCAGTTTTGTAGTCAGCTAAGTGCAGACTACCTGGCTGAAGATCGGCCATATGGCTACTGCATTCGGCGGGTTACGCCGCGCAGCTATATGGAAGTTACTTTGGCTCAGCCGGTTGCGCGGCTAACCCTCCCTACAAGCCACCTGCCGTATGAGGTGACCCCATTATTGCATTACAGGATTATTTATGCCGATTCGCCGTATCCACTTTGATCTTCGTTAATAGCGGTAACCCATTCACGCGACAGCAAGCCGAGGCGGACGTATTTGTGGAACGAAGAATACGGCCAGTCGGCAACGCATTTAGAAGCCCCGGATTCCGCAAGCTCCATCCAGGCTACTTGCTGAGGCAACGGTACGCAGTGTCGCCAACGGTATTTTAGGCGTGGCTTTGATTCAAAGCCTATTGGCAGGATTAGAATTTATGGTCGCGGGAGTCCCTGCTGCCGGTCTTTGGGCACTGCTTTGTCTGATTTTGTCCATAGCCCAGATTGGCATCGGTCCGATCATAATCCCTATAATAATCTACCTGTTTTATACGGCTGACACGTTTACCGCCGTAGCCTTCCTGATCTCTCACTTTATTAGACAATATTCTTAAACCCATCCTGCTTGGCCGTGGCGTCAAAACACCGATGGCGGTTATTTTAGCGCTTGGCTATGATCTGTTTTTATTATGGCTTAATGACCGGCCGTCGCCGGAGTAATCGTAAAACGAAAGATGCATTTTAATGGTAAGAAATAATGTATCACTCTGCACTTGATCTGACGACTTCAATAGTTGCCTCAAATGCATCTGAATTGACCGGCGGCATTCAGCCATGGTCTGTAAAAACTGTATTTAAAACAAAATAACGTTTAAACGGACGGCCGATCAAAACAATAGACAATCCGTTTTTTGGTTACAGCATCCAGAGCGGAAACTATGTGTCAATTACAGCCAACTTGCTCTATCTTCGTTGATCCCATTACCGTGATACTCTTTTTGTCTGAGCTTGATCCTAACACGGTTACACCCTCTGTAGCAGATGCCAAGTGGGCTTTGCAATGCACCTTTATGGTCAGGCCTCCCATTACATTGACATTGGTCCGTAAGCAATACCAACCATTGGGATTCAAAAGTTCGAACGTTGACCCCCCCATGACGTTAACCCCTGGATTAACCAAGACCAAAGACGGCGAATCGGTAACGTCTGAATCGACAGGATCATCTCCAATACCGAAAACTTTAACTGATGTTCCGAGCGTCTTGTAGGTGGGATTATTTCCGAATGGATTCTTACCCCAAGCCTTCAGGCACGCTGCAATGGAACCATCAGCTTCTTCAGCAAGGATCGGCATGCTGAATACTATGGACATGCTTAAGATTAGTAAATTAATCAATTTTTTAGTTTTAGCCATTTCGATTTCCTTTTTTTTCATGAAACATGTTAGTCCGTTAGGTAACGGCTTTATCGTTGCCCAACATTATGACGGCCGGAATCGAGACGCCGACAAGTTTACCCAACGTCATCGACATATTTCTTCATAGAAGTTACTTTTGCTCAGTCGGTTGCGCGGCTAACCCTCCCTACAAGTCACCTGCTGTATGAGGTGATCCCATTATTCGCACCAGCGCCCCGAATAATCGGCATCGCCGTCAGGCAGAGCCCAAATAGTATACAAGTGACCCGGCAGGATAACAATGGCATCAATGGTAAAAGGTCGTTCTGCCCGCACCCAGTGAAACGCGTTTCGCAGTAGCCAAACGCGCCGCACAAGAACATCGGCGGAGCGATCTCGCAAAGCCACCGTAAAGAAATACGTTCCGCCAGCAACCCGATTCCGCCGATATAACACCATGCCACACCATCAATAAGTTCGAAAATCGCGTAGCCTGTATATAGCGTAGCGGAATACGGGATGATCGGAGCCACGAAGCCCCGGATTCCGCAAGCTCCATCCAGGCTACTTGCTATTGGGCAATGCGGGTTAAATGGACGGAACCAGTCCGTAGTCAGCTATAGTGCAGTCTATCAAAAATAAGCGGGAACCCTCAAAATAGAGTCTTTTTTCAAAGAGACAAAGACCCTAACCGTAGGAGGTATTCCCGCCATGAAGAAGCATACGTACAGAGCGCAAAAAGTCAACAACA
>JAGXGJ010000128.1 GCA_024636875.1 Methylococcaceae bacterium
GTACCCGAAGGGTGCTGGACAGGAGAGTCCAGCATGACTAATTTGTCAGGAACAAATTTGCAGTACCCGAAGGGTGCTGGACAGGAGAGTCCAGCATGAAATATCTGGATGAATTTCGCGCCCCGGAAACTGTAAAAAAACTGACCGCTGCGATCAAGTCCATCACCACACAGCCGTGGAATATCATGGAAGTGTGCGGCGGACAGACCCACAGCATCATTAAATACGGCATCGATCAACTGCTGCCCGATGAAATCAATCTGATTCACGGCCCCGGCTGTCCGGTTTGCGTCACACCGTTATCTTATATTGATAAAGCCTTGGCGATTGCCGTGCAACCGGACGTAATTTTCTGCTCTTTTGGCGACATGCTGCGTGTTCCCGGTTCGCATCATGATCTGCTTGGCGTTAAAGCGCAGGGCGCGGATATCCGTATCGTCTATTCACCGCTAGACGCCATGAATCTCGCCCTGCAACATCCCGGCAAACAGATTGTTTTTTTTGGTGTAGGGTTTGAAACCACCGCACCGGCCACCGCTTTAGCCGCTTATCAGGCTAAACAGCTGGGCCTGAACAACTTCTCGTTGCTTATTTGTCATGTCCGCGTGCCGCCGGTCATGCAAGCGCTGCTCGAGTCACCCAATAATCAAGTGCAGGGCTTCCTTGGTGCGGGGCATGTCTGCGCAATCATGGGGTATCACGAATATTTGCCGCTTTGCGCGCAGCATAAAATCCCCATTGTCATCACCGGTTTTGAACCCGTTGATATTCTGCACGGGCTTTATCTGTGCATCAAGCAGCTGGAAGAAAAACGCTATCAAGTCGAAAACGAATACAGCCGCGTGGTCAAGGAGCAAGGCAATCAGCCTGCCCAGCAACTGATCCATAAAGTGTTCGACGTAGTCGATAGAAGCTGGCGCGGCTTGGGAGAAATCGCTGCCAGCGGTCTGGCATTAACAGCTGAATACAAGCAATGGAATGCTGAGCAGCGCTTTGCAGTAACCACGATTAACACGCAAGAACCAACCAACTGCCGGAGTGGTGAAATTCTGCAAGGCCTGATAAAACCGGCGCAATGTCACGAGTTTGGCAAAAACTGCACACCTGAACACCCGCTGGGCGCTACGATGGTTTCATCCGAAGGCGCATGCGCCGCCTATTTCCGCTACCGTCGTTATGAACATGCCTGATCTGGAACTTAACTGCCCCCTGCCCTTGCAGTACGAACAAATCGTCATGGCGCATGGCGGTGGCGGCCGTTTGATGCAGCAACTACTGGACAGCATCATCCACCCGGTATTCAGCAACCCTGTAATGAATCAGAAACATGACAGCGCGGTGCTAAACATCAACGGCTCCAGGCTGGCTTTTACCACTGATTCTTATGTGGTGAAACCGCTGTTTTTTTCCGGCGGTGATATTGGCAAACTGGCGGTATGCGGAACCTTGAACGATTTGGCGATGAGCGGCGCTTTACCGTTATACCTCAGCTGTTCGCTGATTATTGAAGAAGGCTTCGCAATTAAAGACCTGCAACGCATCGTCGAATCGATGCAGCACACCGCGCAACAGGCCGGCGTATTGATTGTGACCGGCGACACCAAAGTGGTCGACCACGGCAGCGGTGACGGGATTTATATCAACACCGCCGGAATCGGTATTGTTGGCGAAAAGATCAACGTGTCCCCTGCCAACATTCAAGCCGGAGACAGCATACTCATTAACAGCGACTTGGCGCGGCACGGCATCGCCGTCATGCTTGAACGCGAAGGCTTGAACTTTGAAAGCACGATAAAAAGCGACTGCGCAGACCTTTCCGGCCTGATTCAGGATTTAATCAAAGCCGGTATCGACATCCATTGCATGCGCGACCTGACACGGGGAGGCTTAGCCAGCTGCCTGATAGAACTGGCCGGCGCCTCACATCATGCTATCGAAATCAATGAAAGCGCACTGCCGATACACCTGGATGTTAAAAGCGCCTGTGAAATATTAGGCTTTGACCCCATTTACATTGCCAACGAAGGCTGTTTTGCCCTGTTTGTGCCTGAAGCGCAAACCGAACAAACCCTGACAGCTTTACATCAGCATCCGCTCGGTCAACAGGCTTGTTTGATCGGCAAGGTTAAAACCGCCCATCCGAAAGGACTGGCAACGCTGCAAACGGCGATGGGCATCAGCCGGGTTCTGGATTTATTGAGTGGCGAGCAGTTGCCGAGGATATGCTGATTTAAGCACCACAGCCAACCGCCCTATATATTGAAAAAACTTAACCTTGATCTGACCGTTTCTAAATGTCATGAAATCCTGCCGTTCTATTTGCAGACTAACTTTTTGCATATATTGGTGCCCCAAGGCGGATTCGAACCGCCGACCTGTCCCTTAGGAGGGGGATTAATGTCTATTTTATATCATAGGGTTATGACATAACATATTGATATATTATAAATTATTATTAATAGTTATTAAGTTCTATTAGCCGTTATTAACCTATGTTAAGATAATCTGCACTTACAGTTCACTTACGGAATGTAGCCATGCAGATTACGCAAAAGTTAGTACAGGGTATCAAGCCGAAAGAAAAACCCTTTGAGATACGCGATTCAAGTCTTAAAGGGTTTGTCCTCAGAGTTCAGCCAACCGGTTCAATGTCCTATATCTGCGATTATACGCGCGGGAAACGGGTAACTATCGGTAAGGCCAACGTCATCACATTAACCCAAGCAAAAAATAAGGCTAAAGAACTACTGGGACGCTTTGCGACTGGAGAAGATATTCATGCCGACAAGAAGAAGCTGAAAACCTTCGGCGAATTCGTTAAACAGGATTATGAGCCGTACGCGTTATCACGTATTCGGACAGGCAAAAAGCGGCTTTATGAGCTGAAGTTATACTTCGGCCATTTGTACGATACGCGTCTCGAAGATATAACGCCCTGGCTTATTGAAAAATGGCGATTGGGTGAACACAAAGATGGAAAAAAACCTTCTACTATCCACCGAAACGAAACCACTCTTAAAGCCGCAATTAACAAAGCGGTTGAATGGGGTTTTATCAGCGAGAGTCCGTTAAAAGGTCTTAAACCTCTAAAAATTCAGGATAACCGTATCGTCAGTTATTTAACCGCTGAACAAGAAAAGCGGTTGATGAAAGCCATCGATGACCGGGAGCAGCGCATAAAAACCGGGCGGGAATCCGGCAATGAATGGCGACGGGTGCGTGGCTACGAAGAAAAAGCCTGCATTGCACAAGATGATTTTGCGGATCATTTTAAGCCCATGGTTCTGTTATCGATCAATACCGGCTTGAGAGCTGGTGAATTGCTGGCGCTTACGTGGAAATCGGTAGATTTTATTAATAAATTACTCACGGTTGAAGGCCATACTGCCAAAAGCGGACAATCCAGGCATATTCCCTTGAATAAAACGGCCCTGGCGATTTTAACGCAATGGCGGTTACAAGTTGATTCAGATTTTGTATTCCCTGGTATCGATGGCGGGAAGCTCTATGATGTACCCAAGAAGCCCTGGTTAGCCGTTTTGAAAGCGGCTGAAATAACCGGCTTTAGATGGCACGACATGCGCCATCACTTTGCAAGCCGCCTGGTGATGGCATCAATCGATCTTAACACCGTACGCGAGCTGTTAGGGCACTCCGATTCAAAAATGACCTTGCGGTATGCGCACCTGGCGCCGGAACATAAAGCCGCAGCGGTTAAAGTGCTGGAGGACTGAAAATGGATATTCAGAAAATGGACGAGACAGACAAACTGAATTTTATTGTCAGGGCGCTTGTAAATAAGCCGGAATTGATCGATCAGATCCTCGAAAAAGTGGCTTCAGAATTGAATGAGCCATATAGAATGAATTTATACAACTTGGTGATGGCAACTACAAAAGGTTATATGGCTAAAATGGAAAAATACTTTGACGCCAAAGACAATACAGCACCCGGCGAAGCTTTGTTGTCTGCAATCAATCACGCATGTAGTTTTAACTGCTTGATCCCCTACTGGGCGCGTAGGGCGTTTTCCGATAGTTGGGGCAGTTACAGAAGCTATGAGGTTAAAACTTTTTCCGGCGCTTTCAAGCTGGAAGAAAGGCGAAATATTGCCCAGAGACGAAAAAACTGGATGATTAAACATCTGGTATGGGGAGAGGTTATCAGGCTCCATAGGCACGATAGGGAACGCTGGCCAAAAGATAAACGGACATTTGAACACATAGGCAAAAAGTACGGTGTAAGTGGTAGTGCAGCGGAAAAACTTTTTTATTCTGTTGAACCAAAGAGAAAAAAACAAAAAATCTCAAAAAACTAGCCTAGTTTTTTGAGAATACTTTTCGAAAGGCAATAGATAACCTGTAACCGTTTTTAAAATACTAACAACGGTTAACAACATGGAAAATCAAAATAGAACAATCGCCGAAACAAGAGGCCGTCGGCGAACAGATCAACCCACAAACGCTATTCCCAAAAATACAAACAAAACAATGGAAGAGGCTAGAGTCTGGCTTCGGGTATCGCAGCCGACTTTGTACAAATTGATTAATGAAAACAAGCTGAAAACTTTTAAAATCGGGCTGCGAAGGTTTACCACAATTCAAGATTTAGAAAACTTCGTTACAACGATGAGGGTTGAGGCGACGCTATGAGCTTTCAAATCAAAAAAAACCAACAGCGCACCCTATTATCGCCCTACGAAATTGCTGACCTGGCCAAACTACGCCAGCTGCTACGCTTGCCGCTGGCGATGCCTTTGGACCGTGATTTGTTGCTTAAGCGAATAAAAGCCGGTGGATTTACTAGCCGGTATCTTGGCGATGCGTTTATGTCTGCCTATCAGAGGACTCCTTTCGGTCATAGCCTTGGGGTAATCACAGAATTTGATAACGAAAGCTATCGTCTTTTTTTTCAGGTTCTCATGATTCGATCCGTGTTGAAATGGAACGACGCGGACTTATCCGATCTGGACTCCGATATCAGGATCATCATGGCTAATTTATCTCAACAAGCCGAATCCGAGCAAAACAAGGCATAAAAAAACCTGCTCAATTCTGACAAACCGAGCAGGCTCTTTATTAAACATCTATACCAATTACCGCATAGGTATTTTACCTGAATTGGCTTTGGATGCAAAGGAGATAAGCCTGCTAAGGATAGTACATCATGAATATATTTACTCCATGCAGGAAGCCGCTAACCCTGGATAATACGGGTGCGCGTAATGCCTGAATCCCGTTTTGATTACGCCATCAAGTATGCGCATTTAGGCTGGCCGGTATTGCCGCTGCACTTTATAACCCCAAAAGGTTTATGCAGTTGAGGCAAAAACTGCAAATCGCCTGGCAAGCATCCACTTGTTAAAAATGGTGTTAGGGATGCCAGTTTAGACCCTGCCAAGATTCACGAGTGGTTCAAAATAAAATGGCCGAATTCGAATATCGGCATTGCTACTGGCGCTGTGTCTGGAGTCCTGGCGTTAGACATTGACCCTAGACATGGTGGCGATGAATCGTTGGATTCGATCCGCACAGAATATGGCAAGATTCCCGATGATGTCATGGCCGTGACTGGATCAGGCGGCCATCATTACCTATTCAAATATCCGGGGCCGGTCGGACGCTCAACAACAAATCTCTATCCTGGAATCGATACGCGCGGCGATGGTGGTTACATCGTAGTTGAACCCTCAAATCATGTTAGCAGCGGCTCCTATTTTTTTGACAATGAGGCTAACCCATTGACCGGCGCAATCCTGCCCGATGCTCCTGATTGGTTATTGGCAAAATTATCTGAAAAAAAGGGCATACAACCCGAAAAACAATCCAGAACTACAAAGATATTGCCTCCTAACGAAATCAAGCGTATCCGCGCGGCGCTTGGCTATATACCGGCAGATGACCGCGATCAATGGCGAAACGTGGGCATGGCATTAAACGACACAGGCGCTGGAGATCAAGCCTTTGGACTTTGGTGCGAGTGGTCGGAGCAATCTGAAAAATTCGATTTAAAAGACCAACGGCGAGTCTGGGAATCCTTCACGCTTGGCGGCGGCATTAAGCTTGGGACTCTCTTTGAGATTGCCAAACAAAACGGCTGGCTGGCTCCTGAACCGGATAGACGACCAGAGCCCCCGTTAGAAGCTTATGCGGCAGATATTGCAGCGCTGGGGCCGGAAACAAAGATACGTAAACCCCGAAAAAAGAAAGCATCCCCGCACGTCGGTAATTCAGCCGAATCCCTCTTAGAAATCCTGAAACGCTACATTTTTTTAAAAAATCATAATCGAATATATGACACCTTGACGCGCAACGAATTGAGCCGCGAAGGCTTTGACGGTGCGTTCTGTCACCTGTTTCCTGAAAATAAAATCTCAATGATATTTTTGAATGACCCCGAGTGCATCAAGGTCGATGGTTTGATTTATCTACCCGGCGAAACAGCGAACCCAATTTATCGCAACGGCGCTGTGTTATGGAATATTTGGACTGACCCCGGCGTAAAATTGCCAGAACAAGCCACGAAAGAGGATGTTGAACCCTGGCGTGAACACCTGCATTATTTATACCCGGATGAAAAGGAACAAGATCATCTTCTAAATTGGATGGCGTTCGTATTGCAGCAACCTCAAATAAAGATAAACCACGCGCTGTTGATTGCAGGAACAAGTGGAGTTGGCAAGGATATGCTCTTGAATCCTTTGCGTTATGGGTTAGGCACGGCGAATGTCTGCGAACCTCCAGCGGGAGAACTAAAAGAATCCTTCACAGACTATCTTCATCATTCGAAACTCGTGATATTCCAAGAGATACAAACATTCGAAGGTCTGAATCTTGAAAACAAACTCAAGCCAATGCTGGCAGCCCCTCCTGACATGCTTCGCGTGCGTTTGTTTGGCCGTGGGTTTTACGAAACCCCGAACTTGATACAAGCCATTTTCATGAGCAACTATCGAGATGCCCTGCATATTAGTGCGGGAGATCGTCGATATTTCACAATATGGACGGATAAGCAACCGCAAGAACACGAATATTACACCGACTTAGCAGTTTGGCAGAATGCTGGCGGCAATGGCTTTGTGGTGCGGTGGTTGTTAAATCGTGATATTAGCCAATTTGACCCCAAACAACATGCTCAAGGAACTACTTTCAAAGACACATTATTAGAGACAAGCAAATCGCCGTTAAAACATTTGTTGCAGGACATGATCGAGGCTCAGGATTTTCCCTTCAATGTGGACGTTGTGCGATCAATCGATATTGCCAAAACACTTCGAGACAAATACTCAAGCAAGGTGATTGGGACGGTGTTATCTGAGATCGGTTGTTATCAAAAGAGATGCAAAAAAAGTACAGGCGACCGCAAAAATGTCAGCCTTTATGCGGTGCGTAATATCGGAGAAAAGGTTGATATCGACGTGCCAATAGGTATGGTGGGAGCTGTGGTTTTAGACTGGCGTAATGACGAGAAATTCAAGGACAAGGAATGGCTTGAAGAGTACGTAAAGGGCAACGAAACCAGACGTAATGATTGGGGTGGTGGTGAGGAAATCAAAAGCCAAAACTGGCAGAGCGACTATGAAAACAAACGTAATGATTGGGATTAGTCCGTCCCCACGTCCCCCCATTTTTTTCTAAGGGGACGTGACAGGGGGACGGCTTAAACCCACACCCATCAAGGCGTAAAGACCCCACGTCCCCACGTCCCCTTATTATTTTGATGATGTTGTTATATATAAGGAATAGCCGTACAAGGGACCGAAAAAACGCACAGAAAAAACGCACAGAAAAAGTACAGAAGCAAGAGCGGCTCAAAAAAACAAGGGGACGTGGGGACGGATTGCTCAAAACCACGAACGGCGTGGCTTGCAGCCGTTTTTATATAAAGGGACGGATAGGGGACGGCGAACCATAGGGAGATGGATTGCCCAGCCTGAAAATTGGCATGTAAAACGCTACAAGCTGCGCCATTGCTATATGCAACATAAATTAGCTGTGTTTCGTACTCAGTTTTAACAAATTAAAAAGGACAAGATAAATGCGTAAATTTTCAATTTTTGACGTCAAAAAAAAGTTATGCGTAAGACCATTACAAAATGGCGATATTAACGTTATCGATTATTACAAAAACATTTGTTATCAATGCCATAAACCATTTAACACTCGTAAAAACCGCAAGCGGTCGGTTCCGGTTGTATTTGGCGATGGCAATCAATACGGCGTGTTCCTTTGTGCTCGCTGCGCAAAAAATCTTAACAACGATTCAAGAATGGTGAGTTGTAATCATCATGGTGCTTAGGTATTGGGTCCCTTTCAGGCTTACCCTTGTGGGTAATTCGAACCTCATTTCAATGATAGTTAGTGGTCTTTGTTGTTACTAAATAACAACTCATCAGTATCCAGTGAACTTGACAAAAGCTGAAAAAACCCTGAAATTCCAAAAAATCCTCAAAAAAGTGAAATTTTTTAAAATATAAAAAGGTTGGAAATTTTATGCCAGAGTATGGGAATCAAACCGATCTAGCGAGGTTGCTGGGCATTTCGCGATCCGCAGTTAGTCAAGCTGTCCGGAAATTTGACCTGCAACTGAGCGTCGACGGTAAGCCCTTCAATCTTGAATTTGCAGCCTGGCAGTTGCGGCAGAAACAGGATGAAAAGCGGAGTGCAGCTCAACGGTCCTGTGTCAAACAATTGCCCGGGACGCGCAATCCAAAAGTCCGGCGTGAAATACTTCGAACAACTGTGCAACTTTGGGACGAAGCCATTGCCGCCACCATCCAAAGCCGGGCCGAAACAAGTTTTGAAGATGAAACCGACAAGGCCGATTTAGAAAACTATCTTTACTGCTGCATGGGGCTTTGGCATCATTTTCACAAAATAATTGACCGTGAAATCGCTCCGGATCCCGGTGACTTCGACTTTAAAAAACCGGACTGCATTGATTTTGATTTCACGCGAATACCGATGTCAGAGCAAATTGAAAAAATTCTAAAGCTGTATCCTGGCGATAATGCAGAGCAATCGGGCAAAACTGACTATACAAAGACGCCGCTAGATGAGCTGGAGCGGCTTGTTTCAAACATTCCCGATCTAGACCTTGGCGATGGATAATTTTGATCTGATTTTAAAAGTCATAGATTCCCGGGCCGAGTTTTCACCCAGTCTGCTAACCTGGCTGAAACAAGCGATCCTTAAAAAAAAACGAGGCATACCCATGGAGCTTGCGTTCGGTGTCTCTCCCCCACGCAAAAAGGCACAACGCGATGAACTTTTAAGACAATATGCTTGCGCTCTGACCGTTGAATCTAACACTGAAAAGGCAAAGCTAATCCTGGGTGAAGTTAATAGATTGCAATCTGGCCGGGAATGTTCGCCAATGGTTGCCGCCGCCGCTGATTTTAAAAAAATCCCCAGATCACTCCGGCAGCTTCTCCGAATCCTAAAAAATGACAAAAAAAGTTGATGTAATGTCAGCGCACGTGTTTTATGGTAATGCCAACTAAATAAAATTATTTTTCAAAAGGAAGCAAAAATGAGCCTTATATCCGCAGGAACTCAAGCACCTGGATTTTTTTCAGTCTCACAAAAAGAGCGCACTGACCACTATCTATGCGGCTGGCAAATCGACGAGAAAGACTTTTCACCGGCGCCCGTGCTTTATCCCCCCCAGCCGAAAAATAGCACATTATTCTACGAAGAGAGCATGTCCCGCATCGTTAATGCGTTGACATTCGAAAAGTATCCCAGCATAGAGGCTGCGATTGCCTCGGTGAAGAAATGAGCCCCTTATCGGTTGAACAACTTATCCGGGGTTGCGGCCACGACTATAACCGGATATTCGCGGGTTATTTGGCGTTGAAAAGCGGCATACAACCACCTGGCGCCGTCCCGCTTATTTCTCAGGAATTAGCCGCCAATGCCGCACAACCCGGCGATGTTTATGCCGGTTTTATTAAGGCGTTCGGCCTGACTACATCTGATGTTGCACAGGGCGCAGAGGGGATTGTGCAAACACTTGTAAAGCAATTTCCGCAGCCCAAGCACCGAAAACTAACAAAATATATCGAAGCCGCCGATTTTAGGGAAAATAATATTTTGGGATCCTTTGAAGATATCGCGCCTTCAGGCAGTTATTTTGAATCAGGGGTGATACCCAACGGGTATGTTAGTGAACTAGAGAGCGAAACCGGACAAACTCAACGGCACCCAACCAGAATCATTGTTTCTTATGAAACGCAGCGTAATAGCACGAACTGGGTTGCCACGGTGCCCGCCGGAATTTTAAATTCGCTCTATCGCGAAGAGTCGGAAAGTCTTTATTCGCTATTGGAAAGCAATCCCTTAATGAGCGATGGCAACAGGTTATTTTTTGACGATAATACCTATGTCCAGGGTGGTTTAAATTATAAAACGGTACTCTCCATATTCAGGGCGCAAAAAACCAGTGTAGTGCAGCACCTTGTTGGCTATGAGCCGAAATATTTAATTTGCCCAAGCGAAATAGAAGTTGATTTACGGACCGAGCTGCAACTTACCGGCATGAATGAGGTCGAGATTTTTTCCAGAGCTGATGTGACTGCACTTTACTTAATGGCCGATCCTGAATTTACGCCAACAATTGTCAGGCTGGCAATCGCTGATGTGCCGAGTGTTACGATTCGACCTGCACCTGGAATGAGCCGGGCAGTTGGCCTTTTGGGAGATAATGATTTTAAATTTGTTCCGGTTAGTCGATACGGAATCTGTCGACTAACGCCAACTTAAAAGAATTTACTGACCGTTTTACGCAGAATTGGCCACACTCCTGGCCGGGGGCTGCGAATAACATGATGTAGATACGCGGCGCCGCGGCTGAGGCGCCGCAAAAACCGGACTGACGAAAGTCAGTCTTTCGCGCTTGCCGGTTTGCGTCATTGAATGAAAAAACCGGAATCAATTTTAAGGCTTGGGCAGCGATAAATCATTTCTAACTGCCCCATGTGAGGTGTAGGTTCAGTCCACCAATAGCAAAATGTACCCACAAGAACCCGGAGCAATCCGGGTTTTTTGTGTCTGTACCCCTTGGAACACTTGGATAATGTTCTTGGTAAAGAAAGTAAGATGATACTGCTTCACTTCCTTCATCCAGCACTTGGAAGTAATGTTTGATCTTACTCTAAACCACAGTTTGATGAAGAAAGATACTTCTTCCAATATTAAGGTTATCCACAAATTCTGTTGATAAGCCTGCATGTAATACGCCCACACGCTAGGCCGCTTCTGGCCTGGAGTTAGTTTGGCTAGAAACTGGCCAGTTTGGAACTACGAGATAAAACTGATGCGGTTACCGAGGCCTCGGTAACCGCCGACCTGCAAACCGAAAATCCTGAAACCCCCGAAATAATTACAAAAACCCCTGTTTTTTCTGAAACCGATCCGGAAAAAAATGATGTTGTTAATGTACCAAAACCCACGGGTAAGCCGGCTATCGCTTTTTCCAATGCTGACCAGCAAACTATTGTTCTCGCCTGCAAACACCAAGCATATGCTTTAACAGTCGCAAAATATAGAATACTGTTCAAGTATCGTAAGGAAGATGATACTGCTTCACTTCCTTCATCATGTCCTTGGTGGAACTTGATACCGTTAAGTATGACGGTATCATCTCTTACTTCATCATGTACTTGGTGGAGAAAGTAAGATGATACTGCTTCACTTACTTCATCATGTTCTTGAAAGAACCGGCTTCATGCCGGTTTTTTTGTTTGTAAAACTCAAACATTTTATTTACCCAGGGCGAATTAAAGAACCGAAAGTTACGTAATTCCATAACTGAAAGTTCATCCACACGCGGGATTTTTCAAAAGGGCTAAATTTTATGCACTTACATTTCACTTACAAGATTTTATCTGAGTTTTTTAAAATTACTAACTTATTGATTTTATTGGTGCCCCAAGGCGGATTCGAACCGCCGACCTGTCCCTTAGGAGGGGACCGCTCTATCCTGCTGAGCTACCGGGGCGTAGAAGTATTTTACCATAAACCTCAACATTTCATGTTTTCGATTTATTACTTGCACCACTAGTACTCAGTCAGCATTGTTTTGTCGTGTAAAATTAGAGTTAGTCAGCAGTCGCATATTCACTTTCCCCTTTGGAAAAGGGGGATTGAGGGGGATTTATTTAAAAAATATCCCCTAACCCCTCTTTTTCAAAGAGGGGACTGAATAGCTACTCCAGTTTTATCCGTCATAATTAAAATGACGAACTACTAGGTGTTCACAGGTAATAAATTCAATTCGTTTCAACAACCCCAAAATCGATGAGTGCAGACATGCAATTTTGTTTTTTTATTTAGGTATGTTTACTGAATATATACATGCAAAAAAATCATCTATGTAGTTCTACAGGGCTCTCCTGAGGGTAGCCGAAGGGCTCACCGCAAACAGCATAAAGTGTGTGAATTCAAGGCAATATTCGTTTGCCATGAGCTTTTCTGCTATGCCCAGGAGAGCTCGGCCGAAGGGCAGTTACTATTACTATTTCAAGGCAGCCTTCGCTAACAACTATTGAGGATTGTATTGCTGTTGCGGGTAGCCTTGTTGCTGCGGGTAGCCTTGCTGTTGTGGATAGCCTTGTTGCTGCGGGTAGCCTTGCTGCTGTGGATAGCCTTGTTGTTGCGGAGCGGTTCCTTGTTGCGCGCCTGCATTTTGGTTGGCGACAATGGCTAATTCTACGCGGCGATTTTGTGCACGATTGGCTTCACTGGTATTAGGGACTTTCGGATTGCTTTCGCCCAGTCCCCGCTGGGTAAGACGAGTATGATTTACATTATGCGAAGACAGATAATTTGAGACACTGGCAGCGCGCCGTTCAGACAATTTCAGATTATAACTATCGCTGCCGGTATCATCGGTAAATCCGGTTATCGTGATCGTTGACTCGGGATATTGATTTAATACCCTCGCAACAGAATCCAGCGCAGTTTGTGCCTGGGGAGTTAAATTTGCCGAATCAAACGCGAAAGTAATGCTGCTGGGCATATTTAAACTAAGCGTATTTTCTGCCGTTCTCTGAACTTCGATACCCGTTCCCTGTAACGATTGCTGCATTGCCTGTTGCTGATGATCCATATAAGCGCCGACGCCAGCTCCAACAAGACCACCGGCTAAAGCGCCAAGCCCCGCATTTTTAAGATCATTGCCGCCAAACAGCGTACCGGCGCCCGCACCCACCGCAGCGCCTATGCCGCCGCCTTTGGCAGTATTGCTGATAGTCGATTGTCCGGTATAAGGATCGGTGATACAAGCCGTTAAAAGTAATGAACTTATACCAGTAATTAATGCTATTTTTTTCATATCTACTGCCCTTGCTGGTTATTAAAAGACTTATAAAAAAGTCCGTCTAGATTTTAGAAACAACGTTTAGTTACAAAACCGATTGAAAAATTTAGTCTCGTAGCTTATCCCAACTTGAGTTGGAAGCTAAAAGCTTTACTCTATGTGAAATCCGGTGAGTACACACAATTCCAGGACCTTCGCTCAGAGCTCCTTTGACTTCGCTCAGTATAGGGTATTGTCAAAGTAAATTCGTCCGACAGGACTCTCCTGAGCGAAGCTGAAGGCTCGGGTATATTTACTCACTCAATTTAACACAGAGCCAAAAGTGTAGTTGAAAATTACTCAGATGTAGCCGGGCAAAATATATCACCGGACGCTTAACATATACTGAATCATCAATAAGCTCAATGCCGTTAATTCTACTTTGTCAGATTTCATGATCACACAATCCAGTATCGTCATGCCTGCAAGTTATTTTATGCATGCTCGTAAGTTTAGCGCCTGATCTTTACAGCTATTTGACGATATTCAAAAAGCGCAGTCGTCAGAATATAGAGCGACATCAATTCTGTGGACAATAACCACGGCTGCCACCAGCCAGCACCTACCGGCAGCTGCTGTCGCGCGTAATACAAAGCCACACCCAATGTTATATAAGCGATGACACGTTTAATATCGTAAGCTACCGGATAATAGTGCCGGCCCAGCAGATACGACACTATCGCCATGCTTGCATAACAAGCCAATGTCGCCCAGGCTGAGCCGACATAACCGAATAAAGGTATCCACCAGACATTAAGCCCAATCGTCAGCGCTGCACCCGCCAAAGAAACGAAAGCGCCTATCAGTGTACGGTCTGTCAGTTTGTACCAGATCGACAAATTGACGTAGATACCCAGGAACAGATTTGCCAATAGTAATACCGGCACAACTTCCAGACCGGCGCGGAATTCTTCTCCAACAAAATACTTGAACACATCGATAAATAACGTCACCAGTAAAAAGATGAACACGCAGAAAATAACAAAAAACTTCAGCACCTTGGCGTAAACGGAGCGGGCATCGCTGTTGGCCGAATAAGCAAAGAAAAACGGCTCGGCGGCATAGCGGAATGCCTGAATGAATAATGACATCAAAATTGACAGCTTGTAACAGGCACTATAAATACCCAGCATCTTCATGTTGGTTTGCAGATCATAAGGCAACAGGTATTTAAGCAGGGCGCGGTCGAGCATTTCATTGATGATTCCCGCAAAACCAATCACCACCATCGGCAGCGAGTAGCGGATCATTCTGCCAAACAACTTCCGGTCAAAACCCCAGGCCAACCCTGCTAACTGTGTCGTCAGCAATAAAAACTTGAATATACTGGCAATCAGGTTGGCGATAAAAATATAACCTACGCCTATCGCCGGATCGTAAATTTTGGCTAGCCATGAATGCGGATTTTCTGCATAGAGTTTGGGCCAAAAGATGATGAAAAACAAACTGAGCAGCACGGTTACCAGGATTTCCGTCACCTTGATTCCGGCGAAGCGGAATGCCTTGTCTTCTGCGCGCAACCTGGCAAACGGAATAGACGCAATTGCATCCAGGATTAAAATAAGAGTAAAGCACAACACATATTCCGGGTGATCAGCATAATTCAGCGCCGCCGAAAGCCGTGGATTAATCAGCAAAATAAAAAGGAAAAAAACCAGATTGACCAGCACAACGAAAATCAGCGCCGTTGAATAGGCAACATCCCGGCCTGAATGCTCCTTGTCGCGAAAACGAAAATAACCGGTTTCAAACCCGAATAACAGTAAAACAGAAAAAAAGCCGGCATACGCATAAAACTCCGACACCACCCCGTATTCCGCCGCCGAGAAATAATAGGTATACAGAGGCACCAATAAATAGTTAAGGAATCTTCCGAAAATACTGCTAATGCCGTAGATTGCAGTTTGAGATGCCAGTTTTTTTATAATACCCATTATTTAGTGCGTCTGATATGTAATCGGATGATGCGCGGAATTATACATGATCAGGCTTATCGGACTGCGTAAATCAGGCATGGAATCAAGAGAGGTTCTAAAATTTCCTCGATAACGAGATAGTGGCAAAACTCCAGGTAACTCTATCCTTCGACATGCCTCGCCTGGCCGAAGGGTTCCCGGAGAACGGCAGTCATATTGAATTAATTCATTTTTTCCGTTTCGGCGAGCCCTTCGGCTACGCTTATGAGTCCTGTCAAACCGCATACAGGCTTTTCATAATTACTTCTAACTTAGGAATATTTCCTTTTTGTAGCGCTTGTCTATGAGTTGCTCGATGATTTGGTTATGATGTCCGAATCTGCAATAAAGCTATAGAGAACCATGAAAAAACTTGCATACGGCTTGCTAGGTCTGTTCAGTCTTTCGGCGGTCAGCGCTGTTCCGGAAAAAGATAAACCGCTAGACCTGGGCGTCATCGATGTTGTCGGTGTTACGCCTCTGCAGGGTAGCGGTGTAGCTGCCCAAAAAATACCCGCTAATATTCAAACTGTTACCTCAGAACAACTGGAAAAATCCCAAAGTATCTCCCTGGCAGAGTATATAAACCGCTATCTTGGTAGCGTCAGCATTAATGAAGCACAAGGCAATCCATTGCAGCCGGACATTTATTATCGCGGTTTTGCGGCAACACCCATTTTGGGTTTGCCGCAGGGTATATCGACTTATGTGAATGGCGTCAGGTTTAATGAACCTTTCGGCGACTCCGTTAATTGGGACTTGATTTCGGAAGCTGCGATTGATTCGATGGTATTATTTCCCGGCTCTAATCCAGTGTATGGTTTGAACACGCTGGGCGGCGCGATATCAATCAAGACCAAAACCGGATTTTCAGCACCCGGACATCAGTTTGAAGCTTATGGCGGCTCCTGGGACAGGCACTCGGAAGAATTAACCAGCGGCTGGAATAATGGCTCATGGGGCTATTTTCTAGACCTGCATAACTTTGCTGAAAATGGCTGGCGGGATTTTTCTCCTTCAACGGCCAAACAGGGTTTAGGTTCATTAAACTGGCGTGGCGATAAAGGGTCGCTGGATTTGACCCTGGCCGCTAATGATAACAATCTGAAAGGCAATGGCGCCGCGCCTGTCCAGTTGCAGGAACAAAACAGAAAGGCCGTTTTTACTCACCCCGACCAGACCACCACCCGCCTGTTTTTTTCCGAATTGGCAGGCAGTTACGATCTGACTGATGCTGTTGAAGTCAGCGGCAACGCTTATTTCAGGCAGAATCGTATCAGGACGTTTAATGGCGACAACAGTGATTTTGAGGACTGCGAACTGGCTGAAAATGACGGATTATTATGTGAAGATTCCGGTGATGACGAAGAAGTTGTTGTAGATATCAACGGTCAAGATGTCGATGCGGTCGATGCTGTCGAAGGGGCAACCAACAATACCAGTCAAAGCTATATACGTAGCCGCGGCGGTTCGTTGCAGTCGGTGTTCAGTCAGGATTTATTCAAACAGGAAAACAATCTGACCATCGGAGCAACTTATGATTATGCCACTGTACATTTTGAGTCGGACACAGAACTTGCGGCTTTAACAGACACCAGGGGTACAATTGGCAGCGGCGTTTTTGTCGATGAATCCAAAGTGCGGCTGAATACCAGTACACAAACAATAGGCGCATTTTTTACCGACAGTTTTTCCATTACTGATGACTTAACCGCCACAATCGCCGGGCGCTTTAACCATATCGATATTGACTTGGAAGATCAATACATCAATGATCCTTTAAAAACGTTAAACGGCTCGCACACGTTTGACCGGTTTAATCCCTCTGCCGGGCTGACTTATCAAATCCTTAATAATCTGGGCGTATACGGCAGTTACAGCGAGTCGACTCGCGCACCGACACCGATGGAATTGAGCTGTGCCGATCCGACTGCGCCGTGTAAATTGCCGAATTCTTTTGTTTCTGACCCGCCTTTGAAGCAAGTTGTTGCCAAAACCTGGGAAGGCGGCTTCAGGGGTGATCTGGATGAATTGCTGGGTAAAGGCGATTTGAAATGGAATTTGGGCTATTTTCATACAATTAATAATAACGATATTATTTTTCGCCGCGATGTTTCCAGCAATATTATTAGCCAGGGTTTTTTTGATAATGTAGGAAAAACCCGCCGTTATGGCATCGAAGCAGGAACAACTGTTAATTATCCGCAATTGTTCAGTCAGATTGACGACTGGCACTTTTCGACCAACTATACCTGGTTAAACGCGACCTTTATGGACGGGTTTGACAGCGTTAATCCGCTGGATCCTTCCCAGGCGATAGCTGTCAGCAACGGCGACAGAATCCCGGGTATCCCTGAGCATCTCTATAAAGCAACTATCGGCGTCGATTTATGGCAAAAAGCATCATTTGGTATTGACGGCATATACAGCGGCGATCAGTATTTTAGAGGCGATGAAGCCAATACCACAGGTAAATTAAGCGGTTACTGGCTGTTTAATGCCACTGCTGAGTACAAAGTCAATAAATATTTCGCCTTGTTTGGCAAGGTCAACAATATATTCGACACCCACTATAATTCGTTTGGTGTTTATGGGAATGCGTCCGAGGTATTGGGCCCCGCTTTTGACGATGGCCGGTTTGTATCACCCGGCGCACCCAGAGGCGGCTGGATTGGCGTGCGCTTGACTATGTAATCATATTCAGCTTGTTGGCCGGCTCCCAGAGCAGTGTCTGGAAAGACGGTTGCAGAACTCAAGCTCCGTTGGCTGGATCAGGCAATAGCCGTAATCCGGCACGCCGGGATGGCAATTGATGGGCTGCGCATTCCTCAACCCAACATGGACTGGCCTGGACTCAGGCCGCATAATGCGTTTCAATATACCGTTGCACTATGCCCTGAAATTCCTCGGCAATTCTATCTCCTTTAAGAGTCACCGTTTTTTCACCATCTTCATAAACAGGCGCTACCGGGGATTCGCCGGTGCCTGGCAGACTGATGCCAATATTGGCACTTTTACTTTCACCGGGGCCATTAACCACACAGCCCATGACGGCAATTTCCATGGTTTCAACACCTGGATATTGCGTGCGCCATATCGGCATTTGATCCCGCAAATAGGTTTGAATATCCATCGCCAGTTTCTGGAAATAATCACTGGTAGTGCGACCACAACCGGGGCAAGAGATAACCATCGGCGTAAACGAGCGAAAGCCCATGGTCTGTAATATTTCCTGCCCGACAATCACTTCCTGAGTCCTGGAGGCACCAGGCTCAGGCGTTAAGGAAATACGAATAGTGTCGCCTATGCCCTGCTGCATTAATACCGATAAAGCCGCCGCTGAAGACACTATGCCCTTGGAGCCCATGCCGGCTTCAGTAAGACCCAAATGCAGGGCATAATCGCATCGGCTGGATAAATCCTGATAAATAGCAATCAGTTCCTGCACGTTGCTGATCTTGCAGGAAAGAATGATTTTATTTTTGCCGAGGCCTATTTCTTCAGCTTTGGCGGCGCTCTCGAGCGCAGATAAAACAATCGCTTTACGGGTCACGGCTGGCAAGGGTTCAGGGTTCTTCAGGAGCCTGTTCTCATCCAGTAACCGCGTCAGAACAGCCTGATCCAGACTGCCTCCGTTTACGCCGATACGCACCGGCTTGTCATATTGGCAGGCAAATTCAATCATTTGCTGGAATTGCGGGTCACGACTTTTACCACGTCCTACGTTGCCTGGATTAATCCGGTATTTGTCTAGCGCTTCTGCGCAGTCCGGGTATTTTTCAAGCAGTTTATGACCGTTAAAATGAAAATCACCCACTATCGGCACTGAGTAGCCTTTCTGGCTCACTTTGTTGCGAATTTCCGCAACGGCTTTGGCGGCTTCTTCTGAATTCACTGTAATCCGGACCAGTTCAGAACCGGCAGTAGACAGTTCGATGATTTGATTAACGGTTGCAGACACATTCGCAGTGTCGGTATTGGTCATTGACTGCACGACGATAGGCGCTCCACCGCCGACCTTGACATCGCCGACCAAGACTTGATGAGTAATTTTTCTAAGGCTAATGGACATATAAATTTTATTGAAAGAATTGCAATTATTGCCAATTATACGCTATACAAGCTTTTCAACAGAGGAAAATTGTATTTTTTTTATACAGCTCGCTAATTCAGTAGGGGTGAATTAAAATCCTGACTGCGCTTGCGGCTCAGATTAGGCATAAAATAGCTTATGCTCGGGCGCGCATCAGAATTTCCTGCCACAACTCGTTATAAGCATCTGTAGAATGACTCTTTTTAATAAATCCACCCAAAGGCATACGCTCCAGACCCATGCGTTCTATATCGCTGGCATAAGGAATAGCGGTATTTAAAATCTCCGGGTGAGTCTTGATCAAACTTTCCATGATGTCCCTGTGCATTTTTTTGCGCCGGTCAACCATCGAAAAAAACGGGATAAGCGCCAACTTGTTAAGACCATTATCTTTAATAAATTTTTTCAGTTGCTCAAGCGTTCTGATCGACAGCGTGGTAGGAATTATCGGCGACAATAAAATATCCGAAGCGGCGAAAACAGCTTCTGATAATAGCGAGATATTAGGCGGACAATCCAGAAAAATAAAATCGTATTCTTCTCTCAACGGCTCAAGGAGTTTTTTAAGTTGCCGGGTCGGTTTTTTTTTGGCATCCAAAACCAGATCGAGGTTTCTGAAGGAAAAATCTGCAGGCAACAAATCCAGGTTTTCAAAATCTGTGCCTTTAATCAGTCCATCCAGTTCACGTTTTCCAGCGACCAAATCTTTACTGCCCCCCTTTACCTTGGGTTTGATACGAAAGTAAAAACTGCTGGCCCCCTGTGGATCCAAATCCCATACTAATGTCCTGCAGCCGTTACGGGCAGCAATAAATGCCAGGTTGACTGCGCTTGATGTTTTACCTACGCCGCCTTTAATGCTGTATAACGCGATCGCCTTCATCCTTTGCTCCTGTGTCAATTGCTGAACCCTATTAAAAAACAGTTAATATTAGCATGCTTAAAAACGATTTTGGTTACAAGTGAATTCGCTCCTGCGCGGCAGAGATGCGATTTATCGCATCGCCAGGACCCAATCTTTCAGCTGCATTGCTACCCATGCGCCATCATCCAGCGTAAGATCATGGCCCCCCCAGGGGTGGCTGCGGAGTTCCATATTCCATTTTTTGTATAAGGCTTCTGAACAAAGAGGTGCGACCAGTTTGTCTCCCTTGGCGTTCATTAATAAAATGGGCTGTCCTGGCTTTTTGTCGCCTGGACTATAGCTTGCAGCCGCTATAATTTGCCGAACGCTGTTTTTAAGGCTAATCGGGCGTTGCTTTTGTATCCTCTCCCACGCGAGGCTGATCTGCACATCCTGATCCCGGCGATTGCTTATTAATTGCAAAATGGCTAATTCCCGATTGCATACATTACGCTTAATGACCAGCGCGGCAATTTTTCCGTAACTTTGCCAGCGCAGCCGATGATAAAAAGGACTCAAATCGGCAAAACTGGTATTAATCAGACTTGCGCCGCTAATATCATCAGGGAAGCGTCGCATCCATTCCCAGGCAACCATGGCTCCCAGCGAAATCGCCAGAATTGTTGCAGGTTGCTTCAGGCAGCCATTCTCGAGCGCCTGACGACGTACTGCATCGGTAATGGCGCTGATGGTACGCGGACTGATTTCCTTGTGAAAACGTCCGGTTCCTGGCAAATCCAGCATCGTTACGTTAGCATCCGGAAAAGCCGCTTGCAGCAGGGGAACAAAATCGCCCCAGTGCGCTGATTCACGCGCCAGCCCCCTGAGCAGAAGCCAGTTTTTACCGAGCTCACTCTTCATACCAAAGTTCCTGCGCTTTTTTGGTATAACCAACTTTTTGTTGATGCTCCAGGCGAGCCCAATTTCCCGGATATAAAAGACTCCTGTGTAAAAAGTCAAAAAGCATAAAATGCCGGCGAAAAACCCGTTGTTGCCGGTGCGGCAGGAGCGGGTGAAACAAGCCGTGGCGCGAAAAAAGATGCGTCGGATTCTTGCGCAGCCACAACCATGAGCCCATTTCCAGCGTCAACGGTAAAAATAAACGGCCAGCACTAAATCGTTGTATAAAATCATCGAACAGATAATCCCACAGATCACCGCTGATTACATACTCCAGACACATCGGTTCAATTTTATAGATATGGTGCTGATAGCAGCGATCGAACAGTTCCTTTAATGCCAAGGCTTCAGCAAGAAAAGCAAAGGGGGTTTTGCGGGAAGCGTAGGGAAACCATAAACGGTCCTTGATGCCAAAGCCTGAATGCAAGTCCAGCGCAATCGATAATGGCGAGTTGAATAATTGTTGATCGACTAAACGGCATAATGCCAGAGCTTCCTTTTCCATGTTGAGGATATCGCCGCGATACCAGGGCAAATAGGGCGTGATGCGTTGGCCACTGTAGATCCGGATTGCACCCACGCCTTCTACAGGTGAATTGCGCATAAGATCAACACCATTGCCATTAGAGCGGGTGCCAAGATAAATGCCCACCGGATTAACGAGCGGCATAAAGACCAGTCGTGATTTCTCCAGCCGGCTTAGAAATTCCTCATCCCAATCCAGCAATTGACTGATGGTTTCCATATAAGACAGAATCACTTGAGACCCGATTTTCTCCAGTCCATGAACACCGCCAAAAAAAGCCAATACCGGTACGTCCGGCTGAGCTGAACCCAGGGTTATGCAATGGATAGGAAATTCATGATCTTTATAGTGGATTCGCTCTATAACCTGAGTGCGGGCTTTGTCTCCAAATCGCTCGATGATGCGTTCAAGTTGTTCAAGTTCCGGGAATTTAAAGCCAGCCATAAGTACGAATCAGATGATAACTTGTTAGCAAAGAGTTATCCTATTACAAGCTCGTGACAGTAAGATGAAATCCGGCTGACTTAAGTCCTCACAGATACACACTGTTTTCACTGGTTAAATTCCAAAGTATGCTAATAGCTGTGAAGAAGCGGGCGAACAGGCAAAATTCAATTTTCTCAAAACTGTAAGTTTATCCTAAAAAAATCAGTTGAGCTGTGCCGTGAGCCGTTCGTGCTGAGTCCTTCGGCTTCGCTCAGGAGAGACCTATCGAAGCATGGACAGCTGAAGGCATCCTCACCCGGATGGCTTCCAAAACCCCGTTCACCCTGTCGACAAGCACAGGGCGAACAGGATTTTGGCAGCTGGCTGATTTTTTAGGTTTATCGTGGATTAACTAACAAAACAATCGACAGGCAGGTTTATTATGAATGATATATCGACTGAACAAAAAGAGACTGAAAAATTGCAGACTTTAAAAAAACTGGCAGCCACAGTGTACCTGTGTCAGGCATTAACCTTCATGCTTGCAGGATTCCCGTTGTTGCTGGGCGTGGCGATCAACTTCTACAAGCGAAATGAAGTGCAGGGAACCTGGCTGGAATCTCATTTCAACTGGCAAATCAAAACAGTATGGATAACTTTGGCAGGATTTGCAGTGTCAACGCTGACTTTAGAGATGGGCGTCGGTTTTTTTATTCTGATCGCAACAATCGTATTTCTAGTCTACCGGATTACCATTGGCTGGTTTGCGTTGAATGATGATAAACCTGTTAAAAAGTGGTGAATTAATTTTATATTCGCGCCGGCGAGGCCCAGTTGTCATTTTTTATTGCAACCTTCTAATTGCCTCCTCAGTAAATAGACAATAGCGCCAGTTGCAGGCTGTTGGCGGCCTGTTAGTTAGTGGCGGCGGGGGTAAAGTCACCCATGATAATTTAACTTGTGATTATTGTAGCAACCAGCAAAAGGTTACCTGATTGCTAAAGATTGTTGATTATTTTCAGTCCAATTTGTTTATTTTCAACATATATAGAGTCCGACGTTGGTAAAGCGACACAAAGCCCCCTCTCCCTTTGGGAGAGGGTTAGGGTGAGGGTATTACAAAGGTCGCTTTACCAACTTTGGCTCCTATAGCATCTTCCAGATAGCTGGCTTCGGCCATTATGTAAGGCTCTGCATAACGGCCATTAGTGGGTAGCAACTCCAGCAGTATGTTGCCTGAATGATCTGGCAGGTTATTTAAAACCCTTGTCCAGGGCAAAAATGCACTCGGCTGAAACCTTATTGAGTGTCATCTATCACTTTTCACCCGTCTGGCACTAGCGACTTTCCTCTAGGGCGAAGCCTGGGAAGCTGGCTCATGTATAGCGGCTTCCAGAACTGCGATTATTTCATTACATTCTATGATGCTTTTATCTTCACTTACGATATAGTCCGCCAGGGCAGTAATTGCGCGCCAATTTGATTTTTCATTAACGAAGCTGAACGCCGCCAAAAATAACTCTGTGATTTTTTGTTGCCTAAGCTCTGAATCGGTAAGAAAACAGTCAAGATACTCGTTGATACAGCCTATATCGGAAGTACCACCAAAGTAATGCAGGGCATTTAAATAGATGAGACGAGGGTTAATCATTTCTGTGTCTCGTTGCGTTATATATTTTGCTTCTGCCAAAGGTCCCGACAGTATGTTGATCATATCAGCTTCAAAAGCGTGTTGATAAGCCTTTATCTGTGCTGAAGAAAAACCGTTTGTTGCTTCACCGAATGAAGAGGGCAACGTATGGATTAAGCGGCCGCCCTCTATGTTTGCAATATATTTAATATTAGGGTTGCTTAAAAACCGGGATGATTGAAAATCGCCATTCACAGGTGTTATAAAAATCTGAAAAAATACCGGTGGCAGTCTTTTTTGTTTGTTGCCGAGATAAATAGCCGCTGCGTGTCCGGCTTCATGAATGGCAACTTTTCTGCTTACTTCTTGATGAGTCAGGTTTAAGGCTTTGTTAAAACGATGGCTACGATTCATGAGATTGATCCGGCAATAGGATGCATTAAATTGTTTTGAATTAGACTTTCATCAGTCCAGCCATTTCGCGATAGCTAAATGCGGGCAGGCTCAATGTTAAAAGTGTTTTATTAATAGTTTCTTAAAAGTCTCTAATTTAATTGGTAAAGTACTGCTAGCCCCTACGAACGTGGGGAAGAACACTACATAAATCAATAAGAGAATACTCCGCAGAATGATCGCTTCAGGTCAATTCAGCCAGTCTATGTCAGATTCAGTAGGCTACATTTTGAAGTCGTCAAATCAAGTGCCGAGCTTTACCATTTATCCCAGGCAATTGCCTGAGCGCTAAAAAGCCAAATCATTTACGCTCAAAATGGCCAGTAAAATCGACACGATAATACCCGCAATCATCAGGCCCAGGGTAATTATCAACGCAGGCTCCAGAAAAGCCAGCAGTCGCTGTATTGCCACTCTGAGCTGTTTGTCATATATCGTTGCCACACGCAGCAGCATTTCTTCCAGGCGCCCGGTTTCTTCGCCCATTTTAACCATTTGCATGGCCATTTTAGGAAAAAGACCCTTTCCCAGCAAAGCATCCGATAAATGTTTGCCTTGTTTTAACTGCTCTTCGGCATCCTGAATGGCAGCGGCTAATACCAGATTGTCGACAGTTTCCCGAACAATAGTCAGTGCTGACAATATTGAAACACCATTGCGCAACAGAGTTCCGAGGGTGCGGCTGATATTGGCGGTCTCCTTATTCAAAATAATCGTTCCCGCCAGCGGCAGCTTCAGAAAACGAGCGTCCCAAACCTTCTTTTTTACCGGGTCCGCTAATTGAAAACGCATATAACCGGTCACAAAAATAATCCCGCCCAGCAATACCCACCAGTAGCTTTGCAGCCATTCAGCAAGTCCCACAACAATCTGGGTTGATACCGGCAGCGCCTTCCCCGCACTCTCAAACATCTCGGTAAATTGCGGTACCACAAAGGTCAGCATGACAAACAGGGAAGCCAACGACATCACCAGTAATATGGCGGGATAGATTAATGCCGTGCTGACGGTGTCTTTTAATTCCTGAGAGCGCTCCAGATACTCGGACAAGCGCGTCAACACCTCACCCAGACTTCCGCCCGCTTCACCGGCGCGTATCATATTCAGATAAAACCGGGTAAAAATGCCCGTCTGTTTCTCCATCGCGTCAGCTAATGAAGAGCCGCCCTTTACTTTATCCAGGACATGGGCAATAAGCTTGCTTAAGCGTTCATTGTCTTCAGTCAAATCCATCAATACCAGTAATGACTTATCCAAAGGCAAGCCGGATTCCAGCAAGGTTGCCAATTCGCCAGTCAATACGGCGATGTCTTTCTGTGATAACTTTGACTGTTTCGCACCCAAACCCAAACCAAGAAACGAACGGCTATTGGCGGGCCTTATACGGATGGGGATATAACCTTCCGATTGCAACGCTGCAATCAGGCGCCGTTCATCAACTGCATCTCTAACACCTTCTTCGGTTTCACCCAAACTATTAACTGCTTTGTAGGTAAATAAAGACATCTTAAACTTCCGAAGTGACGCGCAATACTTCTTCTAATGTGGTAATTCCCTGTATTACCTTAACCAGGCCATTTTCATAAAGCGTTTCCATACCTTCTTCAATGGCAAGCTTTTGAATAGCGCCCGCTTCTTCGTGCGCCATAATTAATTTGCGTATAGGATCGGTCATCGGCAAAAATTCAATAATAGCCAAGCGCCCACGGTAACCCATGCCCGCACAGGCAGAACAACCGGCCGGTTTGTATAAAACAATTTCACCCTCCGGTGCATATCTCCTCAAACCCAGTTTTTTAACAATCTCAGGGGCGGCAACATAGCCTTCTTTGCAAACGGGACACAGCTTTCTGACCAGACGCTGTGCCAATATGCCATTGACGGTAGAGGTAAGCAAATACTCTTCAAGACCCATATCAAGCAAGCGTGTTACACCACCCGCCGCATCATTGGTATGCAGTGTTGATAATACCAGATGTCCCGTTAGCGCTGATTGCACGGCAATTCTTGCTGTTTCCAGATCACGCATTTCACCAATCATAATGACATCGGGGTCTTGCCTGACAATGGATCGCAACGCCGACGCAAAAGTCAAGCCTATCTGGGGTTTTGCCTGAATCTGATTAACACCTTCCATCTGATATTCGACAGGATCTTCAACGGTTATGATTTTTCGTTCCGAGGTATTAAGCTGTTTTAACGCTGCATACATCGTGGTGGATTTACCGCTGCCTGTAGGGCCGGTAATCAGAATAATGCCATGCGGCTGCGCCAATACTTCAACAAACTGTTGTAAATGCCGCCCGGAAAAGCCCAGCGAGACAAAATCCAGCACTGTACTTTCCTTATCCAGCAAGCGGATCACTACACTTTCACCGTACATGGTGGGTATCGTCGACACCCTTAAATCCAGCTCTTTACCCAGCATTTGCACCTTGATTCGACCATCCTGGGGTAATCGCCGTTCGGCAATATTCAGTTTTGCCATAATCTTGATGCGTGAAATCACTGCCGCTGTTGATTTAACATGAGGCGCATCAATTTCCTGTAAAACCCCGTCCACGCGCAACCTGACTTTTAAAGTTTGCTCAAAGGGTTCAATGTGAATATCTGATGCCCTGGTTTCGATCGCCCGTTGCATAATCAAATTGACCATTTTGATAACGGGAGCTTCACTGGCCAGATCTTTTAAATGCTCTAAATCTTCCTCACCCAGATCATCCAGCGTCTGATCATCGCCCAGCTTTTCCTGCGACTGACCTTCGCCATACTGCACTGCCAGCGCTGCATCGATTTCTGAAAGCAAACCCACTTTGGGAATGATGCGTTTTCCTGTCGCCAATCTCAGTGCGTCAATAACAAACTGATCTTCAGGATCCATTAAAGTGACGGTAATACTGTCTTCAGTATTGCTTAAGCCAATGGCATGGTAGTTCTTTAAAAAACGCAGCGATACGCTTTCAGGCAATTGCGTTTCCAGCGGGTATTGATCCGACGTGGTCTTCTCAAAATGCCCCGATTCGACAAACGCATCAGCCACATCAAGCTCCGAACACAAACCTAACTTCACCAGCAGCTGAGGCAGGCTTTCTGCTACGGCGGTTCTTTGAACCCGCTCCACTTTTTTTAATTCTGTAGCAGAGAGTTTGTTTTTTTCTTGCAGGGTATTTAGTATAGCTTCATAGGCCATTATCATTTTCCTTTATCAGCGGCTTTATATATTTTCCAAGGATTTGGCGCGTTCTTCAAAAAATGACTTTACATCATCATTATCGACCCGGAAATAGATGTCCTCGACTGACATCGTTAGACCGACCGATTCAAAAGTCACTTCGTCACCCATGAAATAATGGCTGGACACCCAGTTGTCGCTTTTTCGGCAAACCTCAACATCGGCTATATCCTGTTCGATTATCACATACTCTTTTAGCGTAGGGCTGGCTTGATAGGCGATTTTTTTAGTCGTTTCATCCATTCTGCGCGTGGACTTCGATAACACCTCAACAATCATAACAGGTGTTTCGGAGTAATAATCATTATCGCTGTTGTCTTCGCACACCACCATTACATCGGGGTAAAAAAAATCCTGCCCGACTTTAACTTTGATGTCGGATGAAAAAGGCTCGCATGGGGTGTTTTTTAAATGCGATCTTATTTCACCAAAAACATTGCCGGCAATGCGCTCATGGTTTTTACTCGCGCCCGCCATCGCATAAACGGAGCCGTCAATATATTCATGCTTTACCTCGCTGATAAGCTCGCCTTCCAGATACTCTGCTTCGCTAACCCATTCAGCTGCTTGGTCAAGTTTAAGGGCCATGTTTTCGGTCTCAATTGTTAATGAATGTTACTTGCGCTTGCATAAAGCCAATAAAATACATCAATAGGGAACAGCCCGTTTATCAATCTCAAATCCCCGCAAAAAATCCTGCCGCCTCTATGCCTGCAACCGCACAGCGTTCATCCTGATCAGATACATCCCCGCTGATACCGACTGCGCCGATGAGATCATTGCCGGCATCACGAATCAGCACACCGCCTGGAACCGGCATTATTTTTCCATCGGCCACATCGATCAGCGCATTCATAAAATCCGGACGTTGTACTGCCACAACTGCCAAACTGCGTGATGATACGCCCATGTTAACTGCACCCCAGGCTTTTGCAATGGCAATTTGTTGCCTGATCATACTAGCGCCATCTTCTCTTTGCAGGGCTTTTACATGACCTGCTGCGGCATCCAGCACTACCACAGTCAGCGGCGCCAGATTTAATTCTCTTGCTATATGAATCGCCGTGTTTATTATAAAATTGGCTTGTTTTAATGTTAATACTGTCATTAGTAGCTTTTGGTTATTTTAATAGCGGGAAAAGATAAGATTCTATATTGTCGGCAATAATTGCTTGTGCCCTGGCATTGGGATGCAGTCCATCCGCTTGCATCAAGTCCTTATTCAACGCGACATCTTCGAGAATAAAAGGCACAAACGGAACATCCAGTTCTTTGGCTAATTGCGGGTAAACGTTGTAGAACATATCAACGTAGCGCTTGCCGTAATTAGGCGGGATCTTCATGCCCAGCAACATGACTTTTGCACCTGCTTTTTGGGCACGGCGGGCCATCTCGGCAAGATTGGCTTTCATTTGTGCAGGTGACAGACCGCGCAAGCCGTCATTAGCGCCCAATTGAATGAGCAGGAAAGCGGGTTTATGTGAAGTTAAAATCCGGTCGATACGCGCCAAACCACCGGCGCTGGTATCGCCGCTGATGCTTTCATTGATGATTTTATAGTCGCTGTTTGATTTAACCAGTTTTTTTTGTAACAAAGCAACCCAGCTCTGGTCTACTTCAATTCCGTAACCAGCGCTGATACTATCTCCTAATACTACTATCGACTTGGCCATAGCAGTCATGGACATTAAGGAAATTATCAAGGCAACTAAAAAACCAGGCATTATGCACACTCCAAAAAATACATTAAACCATATTATAATAACGGAAAATCTGGGTAAGTCGGTAGTAACTTCGGACGGGACGCTGCATATCTTGTCATCGATAGATTTGCTAATCAAACCCGGAGAAAGTATTGCCATTGTCGGCGAATCAGGTTCAGGAAAATCCACATTAATAAGTCTGCTGGCAGGACTGGATACGCCTAGCTCCGGGTCTATCCGCCTTAACGGAAAACTGTTGACTGCGATGAATGAAGACGGCAGAGCCGCCATACGTAATGAACTGATAGGTTTTGTTTTTCAGTCGTTTCAATTATTGCCAGGACTCACAGCGCTGGAAAATGTCATGCTGCCCCTGGAATTAAGCGGCGATAAAAACGCCAGAGCATCAGCTGCCGCTTTATTGCATCGGGTTGGCTTGTCGCATCGATTGTCACATACGCCCAAACAGCTTTCCGGCGGCGAGCAGCAACGGGTAGCCCTTGCCAGAGCTTTTGTCACCAGACCCGCGATTCTTTTTGCCGATGAACCGACGGGCAATCTGGACAGTAAAACCGGCGCAACCATCATTAATTTACTGTTTGAACTGAATCAGGAAAACAAAACCACCTTGATGCTGGTAACCCACGACCATGCCTTGGCAGGACGCTGTCAACGCACTATACAACTGGATGCCGGGCACATGGTTTGAACCCGCATTAATCTGGCTGAGTCGACAACCTCAGCCAAAGCCAACAGTTCGATGACCCTATCGTTAAGAACTGTTTGACTGAGACAGCATTATTTTGGCGAACCTGGCTATACAAAAAATCTAGATACCATAAAGACGACGGTATTCTTGAATGGAATTAAGCACATCACCGGCATCACTCGTTAAATAGTCAATAATGTTCTCCAGAGTAATTATGGCAATAACCGGGATGGCAAAACTGTCACTAACCTCCTGGAGGGCGGAAATATTGTTTTGTCCCTTTTCCTGCCTGTCCAGCGCAATCAATACGCCTGCCGGCGTTGCATGGGCATTCCTGATAATGTCCACTGATTCTCTGACTGAAGTACCGGCAGTAATGACATCATCGACAATGATTACCTTGCCTCGTAACGGAGCACCCACGAGGCAGCCTCCTTCACCATGATCCTTGGTTTCTTTACGGTTGAAAGCAAAAGGAATATCTTCAACACTGAGCTGGGCATAAGCAATAGCTGTGGCGCTAACCAAAGGAATACCCTTGTATGCAGGGCCATAAAGAATATCCGGTTTAATTCCGGAATGCAGTAATGCCTGTGCATAAAAATGCCCCAGCTTGCTTAAGCGGGTGCCCGTATTGAACATACCGGTATTGAAGAAATAGGGACTGGTGCGGCCTGACTTTAACTGGAACTCACCAAATTTTAATACGCCACAATCCAGTGCATAAGCAATAAAGTCTTTTTGATAATCAAGCATAATGATAGTAAAAATAGATGAAACTTAAATTTCGGAGTGTAAATTCGAGCATGTGTCGCTGATCAATCTCAGCCTTCGCAGATTTTATCTGCAATAATAAAGCGATTAACCGCAGCAGCTCGGCTTAATAGTTTTAATGATCTATAGGGTATTTTAAACTGAATTTCACACACTCGTTGATTCAATGCTGATAGGTTGATTAATTTCCGCTGCCCTTTATGATTTTCGGCCACATCCATAATCCGGTACAATCACCCGTTAACAATGCTGCAATAAAAAACAGTTGGGACGAACTCACCCGCAAAAAGCAGGAATTCGCTCAATGCCAACAGGGGATACAAATGAAACCAAGCCGTTTTTCCGGTAACAGCACACAAGCAATTATGTTGGCGCTTTTAATCGCGTGCCCGCTAAATGCATCTGCTGACAACACCTGGAGCTATCATCAGGAAAGCGACAGATTAACCAATCGGACTTACAGCTTTGTTCAATCGCCAATACCACCCCGTGGTATTTATGACAACATGAAACTGGAAATCGTTTGCAAAGAAAATAAACTGCAAGTTGTTATTGATGCGGAAAATTTGATCGCCTCGCAAGGGAGTAACTTTGATTTGGAGTATCAAATAGACGGAAAGACACCTGTTACGGTTCAAATGACAACATTTCCGGACTCTAAACGCAAAGGCTATACCACCGAGTTTGCCAAACGCATCGCAGATGACATGTTGACGGGGCAAACCATTTTCATCCGTGTCAAAACAATGATAAGAAGGGTTCTATCGACCTCAATTCCATTAGATAATGCAGCAGAATCCATTAAGCATATATTTGCTGATTGCGGCATCGGTTTGCCAAATAGCGAATCCGTATACACTCTGACCGAGTTTGAACAGGAATTTAGCCGGCTTTCTCCAGAGCAACAACAGCAAGTATTGGCTAAAATTAAAAAAATAATAATGGAGACACGTTAATGTTGCGGCTATTCAATATCGACAAGGGCATGCTTAAAGAACAGGCATTGCCTGAAGACCTGTTCGAGCAAGCGGTAGCAAAAGCAGCCTGGATTGATGCCCACGAGCCCAGCGATGATGAGCGCACTCAGTTGCAAGCTTTCCTGAGTACGGAGCTTCCGGAATCCGATGACGTTGAAGAGATCGAATTTTCGGCGCGATACTTTATTGATGCTACCGGGATTCATGTGCGCTCATTGTTTCTTGCCCAAAGCGAGGGCAGGCATAATACCGTCACTGTAGCGTTTATTTTGCAAAATGAGCGGCTGATAACCTTGCGTGAAGGCGAACTGGCTGATTTTCGCCTGCTTAGAATGCGTGTCCGGCGCGGGCAGATAAAGGTTCACACGCATCAACATCTGCTGGTTATTATGTTTGAGCAGAAAGTGGAAAACCTCGCGGATGCCCTGGAGGACATTCATCGTGAACTGGAAGATGTCAGCTATCTGGTACTGGAAGAAATAGATTCCGACCTTGAAGACGCCATTGACCTGCTGGCCAAACTGGAAGACAGCAACGGCAAGATTCGTTTATGCTTATTGGATACCCAACGTTCAATCTCTTTTTTGCAGAAGCATCTGCGCAAGAGCCCCGAACTGCAGGAAACAGCGAAGGAGATCATCCGCGACGTGGATACGCTGATGTCGCATACAACTTTTCTGTTTGAAAAAATAAACTTTTTGATGGACTCGACTCAGGGATTTATCAATATTGCCCAGAACAAAATTATCAAAATCTTTTCCATCGCCGCCGTAGTATTTCTGCCGCCTACTTTAGTGGCCAGCATCTATGGCATGAATTTTCAATACATGCCTGAACTCAATCTGAGGCTTGGCTATCCTGGCGCATTGTTCCTGATGGTGTTGTCGGGGATTGCACCTTACTGGATTTTCAAACGCAAGGGCTGGCTATAACCATTTACCGACGAGCGCTTCACGATTACTTTGTATCCCCTACAGGGGCGGCAAATGCGTCAGCAACCAGTTCCTGCACATTATCGCCAGTCAAACTATTTAAAAAATCGATTAAATCCGCCATTTCCTGCTTGCTTAAATTTAATGGCTTTATTAAAGGATCCAGATTTTCATTGGCAATGCCGCCGCGATTATAAAACTCAACCACTTGCTGCAGGGTCTGCAAAGAACCGTTATGCATATAAGGCGCAGTCAAACTGATATTACGTAACGACGGGGTTTTATATTTCCAGCGATCTTGCGGATTTTGGGTTATTTCATAGCGGCCGAGATCATTAGGTTTTGTTGCCGCTACGCTTGTGATGAGCGCAGCAGCGACATCAACATAAACGCCTGGGGCAACCTGTACTCGCTGTATTTTGTCTGTTTTACCCATGGCCTCGGCATAACCAATACCCGTATTATGATTGTCATTATCGGTAAACAAGGCATAATCCGGTTTGATTATGTGGCAACTGGAACAATTGGCCTTGCCGTTAAACAATTCAAAGCCGCGTTGCGCTTTATCATCCAGCGCCTTCTTATCTTTTCCGTAATACCAGCGATCGAAAGGAGAGTTGGCCGAATTTAGCGTCCGCTCATAACTGGCAATCGCCATGCCGATCGTTTCCATGCCCGGTTCCTTGTTGAATGCCTTTTGAAACAGGCCGTTGTAATCCGCACTGTTGTTGATCTTTTCAATAACGTAACCGATGGACGGATTAGCCATTTCATTATGGGCCAGTAGCGGACCCCAGATTTGCTGTTCCAGAGTCGTTTCGCGGCTGTCATGGAACAGTTTCTGATAATAGGCATATTGTAAAGGGTTGGTGAATTGCGCCTGACCGTGCGCCCTTCAATACCTACTGCTGTAGCCATTTCATTGCTTGTAAAACCCTGCTCGGGAATATGACACATGGCGCAGGAAAAGGTATTGTTGAGTGACAGGCGCCGGTCATAAAACAGCTTTCTCCCCAAGCTGATTTTTTCTTTAGTCAGTGGATTGTTTTCCGGCACGGGACGGGTACGGCAGGAAGGCCCAATGGCGGATTTTTTACGGTTTTCAGTAAATTCGTTGCCTGTCCTATCCGGTCAGTCAAGGCAATGGATTTTGTTTGATAAGCAGGCTGTTCATAATTCGATTTATTGTCGCCTGCAGAATACAGGCTGCTAGTGGAGGCTGCACTTTTTTTCTCGCCAGCATGGGACACTGCCTGTTTCGTCTCGGTTTGCAACAATGTCTTAATATCGTTAATCAGCGTATCAGCGTGTAAAAATGCAACGCTGTAGATATTGCGCAGCTGTTTGTTTTTGTCGATCAGGTAAACGCGCAGAATATGCGAAAAAGTGCCGGTAAACTTGCCCTGAGCATCATATACTTTTTGTATATTTTGCTTGTAGTGATCCAGTATCGGCTTTAATTCCAGTTCAGACCGGGTGGTCAAAAAACGCCATTCAACACCTTTGCCTTGTAGCTCCTGGCCATAGCGCTGCATCATCTCGGGAGTATCGTGTTCGGGATTGAAGCTTAATGTTACCAGACGCAATTTGCCGGCCAGTTCCGGCTCTTTTTTCAAGCGGTTTTTGATCTTGTGCAATACCGACGTTGCCAACGGGCAGCCGTTGACATCACTGCAGGTAGAATAAATAAAACTGAGCAGGACGACTTTATCGCCCATCAAACTATGTAATGTGATAGTTTTTCCTTGCGAATCCAGCACTGTACCGTCAGCCGCTGCTCCCAATACCGGCAGAGTGTAAGTTCCAGGCTCCGGCGCGGTGAATTGCAGGTTTCCATAGCCAGGAGCAAGTATTTGCTCTTGTGCTGCTTGAGTAGCGTCTGCTTGTATGAAATCGCCTGCAAAAGCACAAATAATCAAAAGAAGAAATTTTTGCAAGTTCTGAATTTTCATTAAACCTCTGGTGGATAGTACCTGCGTTATCGTTTATAAAAACGTTAAATCAACATTGGTCAATATACACCGAATAACCTTAATTCAAAATCTTAGTAAGCCATGAATATGAGTTACTTTTCATGCACGTTCCTTAGCTACTCCCTCCCTTGACTGCCGGTCATAACAGACAGAACACGACCCAAATCTTGACGACAGTCGAAAATTAATTTTTGAACCTTGATAACGCTGGAGGTAACCGGGCGTCCAGAAGCGTAACTTATAGACGATCCGGTGGCGGACAGGCTATAGTCTTGGGGGGTGGCGCAATAGCGGTTGTGTATTGCGCCACAAGAAAACACAACATGTGGTCCATTACAGATAACGCCTATTGCACCTTACCGCGTTATAGGCTCATATGAGCGTAACTTAAAACCCAGCTGCGTTAGTGTTAACGAAGTCCGCTGGAGCCTTGGGCTAGACTGTTCGTGCGCTTGGCTAACTCAATTATATAACGTAGCGCTTCATTAACGGCTTCGGCATTCGGAAACGCAGCAATCACGTCAGGCTCTAAACGAACTGTATCACAAATTTTTTGCGCCCCAGCCCCAGTTTTCTTACCTGCAAACCGGAAATTGTCAATGTAGTTGTCACCTCGACGATTAAATCTCACTCTGGTTTGTGTTCTGAATAATCACCCGCGCTTCTTTTAAGTCGTAAAGCAGTTTGACGGATAATCGGTGCAGAACTTCCTCCGGTAATTCCAGCAATTCTTCTTCGCTCAGTTGCAGCAGGTCATGGTCGCTTAATCTCATTGGGGATAATGTACAACTTTTTTAACCAACTTTGTGTACTTTTTGGCGTAGAGGGGGCTGAATAATTACTAAACTTTTACCAATGCCTGCTCTTTGAAGCCTGCTGAGTATCTTTTATATTTTTTCTTAAAATTTGAGGCGACAACTATTCTGACGCAGGGGGACTGGAACGCTTGAAGACCGTGCCAATTCGCAAGCCCCGTCACTCTTCTTTGATCTTACCACCGACTGTTCTTTGATCTTACCACCGACTGTGCCATCAATTACCCTTTCTATCACAGTCTCTAGTCACATCTCAACACTGATGTCATTAAAACGGATTTTTTATCCAATCCATCCTGTTGCGCGTTTTTAAATCCTGGCGTAACGCTTTGATAACCTCCGTCGGTTCGAGTAGGGGTTTAATAATTCATAAACGATCAGTCTCGTTTGCATTTCTCATTTTAATCAAATAGACTTCTTTCTTACATTCAACTCATAAGTGCAATCGATAAATATCGGACATGAAGAAGGCTAGCTGATATAGTTTCAGGCTTTTTTCAATCCGACTAAAGACGAGAAAGCCCATGAGAAACTATAAACAGCTAAGCCAGGCACAAAGATA
>JAGXGJ010000129.1 GCA_024636875.1 Methylococcaceae bacterium
ACATTTGCCAACATGGAAAAACATTTTCCACGGTGAAATTACACAACTTTTTAAGCGTTTTAGCAAGTTCATTCTAACCTCTATTTTAGGTATATTTAGGTATGTGTTGGTATGTTTTTACTTATTTAGTAGCCCCTCTTAAACATTGTAAGTGGGAAGCCGCATGAATACCAGGATTGCACTTCGGAGTTGAATCCACGTTTCATTGAAAATGGTTGTCTGACGTGTAAGTAATTAGATGGGGTGATTTTACTTTTCCCAACCTTCCCGCATCAAAGTGCCAAAATCCCGTTGCGATAAGACATTAGAACAATCCCGCCAATCCTTATCGGAAGGGGAAAGATGAGCGTTGTAGCGCAAATCAAATCCGGTTGCGCGTTTCTGCGCAATAATGAACTGATCCATTTTTTCATCCAGTGTCTCGATGTCTTCAATCCAGTCATCCTTGATCGTATCGGGTAAGGAACCAAATAAATTGAATTTGTCGCGCATCCGTTCGGATAGCCGCTCATAAACCTTTTCATCGACTGTCTGCTCGTTCACCAGATTGAGCATGTCAACACTGTCTCGCACCTGACCGAAACGTTTGATGCGACCGATACGTTGTTCCAGCTTGGTCGGGTTCCACGGTAAATCGACATTGATCAAGGCGCCCAAAGTCTGTAAATTCAAGCCTTCGCAAGCGGCATCGGTTGCCACCATAATACGAATCTTATGCTCAGCCACCATAATTTTCAGCGTTTCTCGCTCAATACCGACACTATCGCCTTTTTGGTATAACCGGCTTCGTCCCGCTCCAGCATATAAACCGATGGCTTCATCGGGAAAACGGTCCGCCAGCGCATCGGCAAGCCAACGGGCAGTGTCGTAATACTGGCTGAAAATAATACAACCATGTTCAAGCCAGCCTTCGTTGACCAAAAAGTGCAGAACTGCCTCATATTTTGGATCGACAGCAATTTGCTTTAGCCGATGCAGCAACAATTCCAAAACTGCGCGCTCCTCGTCGGTTTGCAGAGCTACATCTTCTTCCAACTCATCACTTTCTTCGTGCAAAGTGCGGCCTTCAAGCAATGTAGTGGCGGTATTGATGCCGGCAACGATACTGGAACAAATCCGCTGTTCCATCAGGTTTTTCATAAATCCGCCGCGCCGCCCCAACACCTTGCCGAATGCTCTCGCTTCATTGTACGCCTCCCGAAAATGCTCATCGGTACGCACCGCCAAGCCTTCAAACAAGGCATTAAAGCCATGAATGTCCTTAACCCGATTGACATCAGGATGCACATCAACGCCCACGCGCTTAAGCAGTCTTGCCTCTTCCAGCGTGGTGCGCTTACGCAGAACCACATGGCGAACAAAGGGATTTTCACGCTGAAAAAAAGGGGCGTTAGCTACCCGGCGATCCAGTTCAAGCTCAAAATCTTGTCGGGTACCGATGTCCAAATCTGCCAAACGGCCTGCTTCAAATTGCCGGACAGACAAACCTAAATCCTGCCGTATCGCACTGTATAAAAGGCGCACCGGATTATCGGCCGTTGAATTGACGGGTGGCAACGGCGAGCGCAATAACTCCCAGGCACTTGCCAAATCGGTCACTTCCTGTTCACCAGATAAGATAGGCAATACTTCAGCGGGTTTATGCCAGCGGGCATAATCATTTCCCAAGACAAAATTGCCTTTGCCTTGATGCAACACCCGCACCAGGTCCCATAAATCCTCCGGGTTGGTTTGAATCGGCGTGGCCGTGCCCAATAACACATGGTCCGCACGCGCGGCAATGGCGGTAATAAAGCCGAGCAATTCATTGGGTTCACCGGCATTATTGCCGAAACCCTGGCGGGAACGGGCCTTGTGCGCTTCATCCAGTATGACCAATCCGTAGCTCAAATCCAGCAGATGCTGTTTCTCATTGGAATCACGCATCATCAAGCCGGTAGAGACAATGCCGATGCGTAGCGGGCAGGCGGCAATATGCCCGGCACCCGCCGGAGAAATTGAGCGTTCGTTACTATCCAGCCACACCTTCCTGGCTGTCTGCCAGCGGGCCGTTGGAATGCCTAACTTATCCAGCAACTCGGTTTGCCATTGCTCGCACAGGGTTGCCGGAGCAAAAATAATCATCGGCTTGCGGCGGCGTTTTTCTTTCTCGTTCAGCAAACACAAGGCCAGCGCCGCTGTCGCCAACGACAAGGTTTTACCCAAACCCACTTCATCGGCCAGCAATAACCTCACAAATCCGTAATCACGATAATGCTTTAAACACTCCGTCACAAAACCTTGCTGCCAGGGTTGCAGCGACATTCCTTCCCGATACAATGGCGATTCGATTAATGCTGCCGGGGCGATGTTGTCATCGTCTAGAACTTCATCCAGGCCAATTTCATGGCGGCGGCTGCGACGGCGAACTTCCTTGCAAACCGCTTCCGGCAGGGGCTTAGCCGCATTCCACAGATAATCGAATTCGGCTTCAATCCAGGCAATGCCTTCCGGGGAATCATCCTCCCACAATATTTCATAATGATGCTGCCAACCGCTGCGGGTTTCGTTCATCGAACCGATAAAGCCGACCTTGCGGCCATCGGCACGCTCAATCACGCCTGCCTTGCCATGCACAAAGCCACACACGCTGTCCGGCGCTACCCGGATCGCCTGACCGTGTTGCTGTAAAAAAGCGTCCAAGCGCCGGTACCGGTCACGATTCAGCAGAGCCTCTGCTTCAATCGCGTTGGCATTCCAGCGCCCGAGCATCTTGGCTTCGCGACATTGCGCCACTTTCAGATCATCGGGATGAATATCGACATTACAGACGATTTTGACATCGGGGATTGATTCCAGCCACTCATGGGCCACTTCAAACAGCGAACTGGTGAAATAACCAGCGATACGGCGGTAACTTAAGGCGCCTTTAAGCTGCTCGGCTAAAAAGCTTTGATCCAGACGATGGGTTCGGGATGAGAAGCGGCGTAGGGTCATAAACTAAGCTAACCGGTCTATCCAATAATTTGGCTTTCGATGAAGGTGCGCGACAGCAACAATGACAATAGAGTCGGTATCAATGCCATACAAAACACCATAGGGAAAACGCTTAATCAAACTACGTCTAATATCGCTGCCAAGCAATGCATAAGATTTCGGATAAGCAACGATTCTTCTAATTGCGGCATCAAATTCAGTTAAAAACTGAACTCCCAAATTTAGTTGTTGAGCTTCATACCAATTAAAGACCTCATCCAACTCAGTTTGGGCAGCCTCAAGAAATTCGATTTTCATTTGTATTTTTTCATAACCGCTTCATAACTCACTGTCTTCAACTCCCCGGCACGGTAGGCTTGCCATCTTTTTTGCGCTTCATCTCGCCAGATGGTATCGATTTCCGGGTCGGGTGTGTCCAGATCAGCCAGTAATAATTCGGCTAGGCGTAATTTTTCTAGCGGCGGTAACTGGTTTGCTTGTTGGTAGAGTTCTTGGCAATTTGACATAATCTTCTCCTAGAAAAGGTGAAAGTGTGCGAAATAGGTTTGATCCTACTTGAAATTAAATCTAAAGTTTATCTCGTTCCCACGCGCCGCGTGGGAACCAGTAATCTGAATTTTCATTGCGACAGGCTATCAATAAAAGCCTGCTGATCCTGCTCGTTTAAAAATTTGTTTTCATTCTTTGCTTCTTTACAGTCCAGATAAAAACTCAGGTCTGCCAACTCTCCTGATGTTTTTTGTATATTAATTCCTGTAGAAACGCTTGTTGCACTTCATTCGGTAATGTTTCGTAAAGCACATAAAGACTATGTGCGGTATTTGTTGGTGCTGTATTCATAAGTATTTCTCCTATTATCTCGTTCCCGCGCGGCGCGTGGGGAACCATATCAGTTTAATTAAACCAATCAGTGTGTATTTTTAAAACCCCATCTTCCCCGGCGTAATTGCGCGCGCTGGAATTGCGCCAGTGCACAGGGTTATCGACATAGCCCCGTTTAACGGGATTATTATGAATATATTCGATTTTTTGCAACATCATTTCATCATTTTGGATTTGCTGAGGATGCGAACCTTCTTCCCAAACCTGAAATTCGCGATCTTTTTTGTGCGCCTTTTTATAGAAAGCCAGTTGTCTGAGTATTCGATCAGCACCTTGCGCTTTAAGCGATTCAAGCAAGCCTTTGGCAGTCCAGGATTTAAAACTGCTTATCTCTGCTGCTAATGCTGTCGATTGAGCGATTAAATGCAGATGATTTTCCAAAATAACATAGGCGTATATTTTTAGATCGCGTTGCTCTTGACGATAGGCTAAAGCGTCTAAAATCACTTGAACCGTTGCCGGACGGGTAAAAACCGGTATCCAGTTGTTTATCGTACAAGTCAGAAAGTGAGGCGCTTGCTGCTCGTAAATTTTATAACGGCTTCGACCCATAATGTTCCCGGTAAATTCTCGTTCCCACGCGCCGCGTGGGAATGCAGTTGATGACGCGCCAGCGTCACGAATCGGGACGCTGGCGCGTCCACACTCGGTTCCCACGCAGTGCGTGGGAACCAGTAAATATCCGGCGATACGGCGGTAACTTAAGGCGACTTTAAGCTGCTCGGCTAAAAAGCTTTGATCCAGGCGGTGGGTACGGGATGAAAAACGGCGTAGGGTCATGATGATTTTGTAATTATCTTATCTCGTTTTCACGCAGCGCGTGGGAACCAGTTAAACTCCCTGCTTGGTATGCCTGCCATCTTTTTGTGCTTCATCAGGACAGATAACATCGATTTCCGGATCGGGTGTGTCCAAATCAGCCAGTAATAATTCAGCCGAATCGGTTTTATTGTAATTGAAATTAAATCTATAATGAAAAAAGCCCTTCGTTTGCGACTAATGAATCTACTTAACTGAATAACTGGTAGTGAAATGTTGCAATAAATCTGAGGGACAGAGTTTATGATAAATAAGTGATTTGCGTATTTTCTCCGCATCGTGAATTTCATTTTTTACACATATCGACTTAATAAATGACTCGACACTTTCTTTTAGTTTCTCAAGATTATCGGCGTCAACAATTCTTGTTTGCTGATTTGGAGAGGCTGCATGTTCAAAAATAGGTGATGGATGGATCAGTATTGGTGTGCATTTACAGGATTGATCATATTCAGTTTTAAACCATTCGACTGAGCCATTAAGCTGATTACAATCATGCTTATTAATTGTTTTTGTTATCGCACCATTCTTGCATTCAATTACAAAGTAATTAAGCTCACCTACTCCCCATAGAACATCTGGCCCTTTTTTATTGAAGCTCATTTCGGGTCGTTGGCTATTAAAGCCTAAGTATCGCGCTAACAGCATCATGCTTTCTTCAAAAATATTGGCTGTTTCTGGTTTAAATACTAAACGTTCTAAAAGTCCATTGATTTCTATTATGATTTTATTAGGGTCGTTATGCTGGGTTTTCAGATACTCGCTACACGCCTTTGCTTGCTCTAAAGTTAAAGATTCAAGTTTATGATAAGCAATGCCATCTAGTGGCTTAAGAATTCTAGTATTAAACGAGGCGGCAGACATTAACGTTTTTTGCGCTTCTACAGGATCATAAAGGTTAATATATTCAGCTAAACACTGCATTAAATAACCCTTTAAATGTTTGTCAGTAGTATCGTTCACTACACTGCTTAATTCGTTTACTGCATTTGGATAGGCTTTCCTATTGGCGAAGTCATACGACTTGCGTATTGTTACAGCCAGCCGATCAAAATCGGAATTTTCGCTATATGTAAGTGATGCAATTGCTCCTTTGCTTGTAGCAACCCAATCTTTATTTCTATTCAGACAATACAACATTACTTCCTTTATTTCTTTAAGTCCTTTCCCCTTAATTTGAGCTGATACTTTGTCCGAAAGGTTTAATTGTGCTTTGGTTGCGGGTGAAAACTTTTCCATTGCCCCTCTAGCATATAGATGACCAATGAGATTTTTTCCCATTAAGAACACAACACAATAGTCATCACTAGACCTAATTCCTCTGCCCATACCTTGCTCAATACGCTGAATTATTTGCGAGGGGTCACTTCCCATAAGAATACCTTGATTCACTTTATCAATTTGGTGTCTTACATCTGGTAAGCCATCAATAACTAGGAGACGGCAAGCATCTTTGGGCAAGTCAATACCATCATATCGATTGACCAATACCGCAAGTCCTACTTTCCCGGCTTTTAATTTTTCAATTTCAGCGTAAATGTTCTTTTTGTTAATAATTAAATCAGCCTCATCTTTCCAAAACTCAGCGCGATAGCCGGAAGGAACAATAACAACAACATTGAATTGTTTTGCAGCGGATTTACAAAGACTCTTGATATGATTATCAGATAGCTCCGGATTAATGACCTGGGGTAGCAAAATAATTCGGTCACCTACATCGCCTGCCGAATCGGGAATAACCGCATGACTAATAGATTCTTCTGTTATTCCAAAATGCGTAGATAATATTCCATCATCAGCAAGAGTTGCAGTCATAAATATCTTTCGAGAAGCTTTGATAATGCTGGGTATCATTCCTATCGGAATGCAGTGAGGTGATATTTCAATTTCTTTGGCACTGATAACACATCTGCATAACTTTAACGATTCTTTAAGTAAAGGCCACGCAAATGCTATTCCCTCGCTCTCTCTATATTTTATTAAGATTTCACCCGTTTCCTTTACCTTATCCTGCCAAGTCCAAAATGGAACTTGCATATAAGCATTTGGGTCGCCTAATTCTATTTCACTAGATTTAGCTTCACATTGCGTATTTAGCGAATCACGAAAAGAATTGTAAAGTTCGCTATAAGCTTTATTTGCCTTACTTATCTTCAACATGAATTGATCTTCTATCGTATCCAGACATGCGTGGGCATCATCGATCAATAAGCTACCAATTTGTATCTTAATTCCATCACCAACACCGAATACGGATTTTCCATTAACAAGCTTATAGGCATTAACTATCAAAATAGCTTTGCCCGATATAAAGAGTGGTGAATTCACATCTTCGGTCGTTTCTATTCCAAGATCATTTGCTTCTGACAAAATTTGTTTAACTAAATATTTGTCAGGGGCAACATAAACAGCAGGGCCTTTATCTTCATTTAAACAGCTTTTTAGGATAAGTAGCCCAACAACTGTTTTTCCGCTACCAGTGTTCATTTTCACAACAAGATCACTTTCATTCCGCCGTTTAAACCAGTGATCCCAAACTTGAGTTTGAACATCTCTTGGATATTCGAATTTTCCTTCTTTTTTATAGGGTAACGCGGCAAATATTTCTCTTGGTGGTAAAACAGTATCTGCTGTTCCTCCGCTGGTCAGTTTTCCAAAATCGAGGATCATGTTATTTCCTTTATATATTGAGATTAATTTATGCTAGCCGTTGAATGCGAATGCGTGCGACAAGGATTTCTGCCGCGTCGCGCACTTTAGTCACCCTTGTTTTGGCAGCGATAAAGTCGGTCATGTCGATCAACAGGGGACGGGCTTCCAGAAAATTGGTTACGTCTGAATGCAGAAAATCAATCACCGTTTGCGGTTCTTTATCTTGCAGCAGTTGTTGCAGGGCGATGATGAGCTTGCCTAAATAAGTGGGGCCGAAAGCGGTGCTGTCGGTTAGATCGCGCGAGGTGAATTCTTCGACGCTTTTCATCCGCGCCTTGTTGGGCGCCATGCTGGCCATCACTTTGGTGTAATCCTCGACATGAAAGGCCTTGGCAAAGTTTTGGTAATTATCCAGTTTCGACGCGCCGGTGGTTTCAATATCCAGCATCCGCAGATAAAAGCGTTGGATGCCTTTAACCGCATTCCAGGTTTCGGGTTGCAAACCTTCGGGAATCAGCAAACTGTTCGCGGCTTCCGAGGCTTGTTGCACTATTTCATCGACTACTGTGACCTGGCCTTTTTGCCGGGGGCGCAAGGCAAAGGTGGTGGCGTCTTCATCACCGATGCGGGTATAAGCGGTTAAAACTTTCAGCGCAGCGGCGTAACCGGCCATTTGTAGATCGGAGTCGTTAAACACCGGCTCGCCTAGTTTGTTTTTTACGTCTGCGTTTAAGTGCAGCATTTGGGTGATTTGCGCTGCCACCTCGCGGCGTACGGCGGGCAGGATTTTTTGTTTAAAGCCCGGATTGTCGCCTGCCGGACGTTTGCGCAGCATCAGAATCACTGTGCCTTGCACATAACCGCCTTTTTTCAGTTCCGAGGTGGTTTCGGTGGCGATATACCAGGCGCCGGCGACCTGCAAACCGGCGGCCCAGAAAATACCAACCATGTCTGGCCAAACTGTAGTTCCTTTGTCCTGATAGGTGAACATCACGCATTGCATGCCGTTATCGGGCATGTGTTGTGTCATGGCGGTGTAAGACTCGACCATGCCGCGCCGGAAATCGTCGCCGCTGCCTTTGATGGCTAAGGCGCGGCGCGAATCCCAGACCCATTCGTTGAACGGCGCGGGGGGATTTTTGCGCAGCCAGGCGATGAAGTATTCGGTGATTTCATGGTAGTGGACAGCGTCGGCATAGGGAGGGTCAGTAATGAAAATATCTTGTATTAGATTAATATCATGAGCATCAGTTGATTTTACATTTGCTGAAAAGCTAATCGGGAAATGTTTATAGCTTTGTTTCAAAGTATGATCTATCAACGACCGGTTTGCCCAGTTATACAAAGTGTTAAGTGCTTGGTTCGAAAATACATTAGAAGTGAAATCAGTTCCACCGACGCCCGAAAAACGAATGATCCACCTCGATAGCTTTGAGCAAAAATCGAGTAATCCACAAAATCCTGGCAAAAGTTCTGCACTATTAACGTGTTCATGCAAAGTCTTTAGAATTATCAAATCCCGTGGTGTAAACAACTGATGCCAATACGTCCAGCCGCGTTCACGAATCGGCTGGTCGGTGTTATAACCGGGTTCAATTCCCATATCCGGCACCAAGCCTTGTTGCTGCCATTGATCAATATTTTCAGCAACGATTTCTTCAACCTGACGTTCCCTCGCCAAATCCTCGTCCGTGACGGCTGCAAAAAAAGTGACTTTCTGCTTTTTGTCCAAGCTGTCGGCGGTAAGCCATTGAATGCAATATAGCCGCTCCTGAAAAATATCGTTTGGGCGGGGCTTGAATTCGTGTTTTTCCCAGCGGCGTAGACGGTTTTGGTTATTACCGTCGGTATCTTTGTAATCACCACGTAGGGTTTTTATTGGCGTCGGCTTCTGGCAGGTTTTACCGTCCAGGGTATAAACCAGCTTGCCATCACGAACAGTACCCAATTCAGCCTGCTTCATTTCCTCGATTGACACGCCGGACGCAATATCGATGTTAAAACGTTGCCGTTCATAATCGGGAATCAGTTTTGCCACCACGTTGCGGGTTTTGGAAATCACCCAACTCGGCGACAACGGCACTAGCCAGCCGGTATCCGGACAGCGGGCTTCCAGACAATACAAATAAGCCTTGGCACGATTACCGTGGCTGTCATGCTCTATGCCCAATTTGGTAATTTCGGCATCGACTGCTGCCGCTACTTTACGCTGTGCTTCTTCAATTTCGGCACGTTTTTCCTGTGGCGCACCAATAATATTCAATGCGCCCCAGGTCAGCATGCAGGCGATCGGGTTTAAATCTGAGGCATAGACATCGCAACCGAGGCGCGCGGCTTCAAACGGTATCGAGCCGCCGCCACAGAAGGTATCGCCGACTTTGGGCCGATGTCCGAAACGCAGAATTCCCAGTTGCTCAACCAATTCCTGATGCGAATGGGCGTTAATGCCCAAATGCCGGTAATGATGATTGACCGCCGCCCAGACTGGCGCGAATAATTCGGTCTGAGCCAGTTCTTCCGGGCGTTTGCACAACGCGGCGCGGGCTTCGTAATTGGGCAGGGTGTGCAGCATTTGCCCATACAAATCCAGCTTGTCGGTCTCGCTGAGGTCGCGCTGCCAGCGTAGAGTGAGTCCGCGTTCATCGCTATCGAACGGCGTTTGCCAGCTTTCGACCTCTTCAGCTATCAGGCCGCCGCCTTTAAGCGTGTAAGCAAAATAGTGCCATGGATTTGTCAGGGTCAGGGTTTGCGCAATCTCTTTGGGTTTAAAGGCATTATTCGCCAAGGCCCGCCGCGACAAACCGCCCTTATCAAACGCCAGCAATTGTTCGTAGATTTCCAGGTCTTTTTCGGCATCACCGGTGGGCGGCAATAAACTGCCCAGCACAATCGCCCGTACCAGAATCAACGGTTTGCGGCCTTTCCAGTAGGAACCCAGCGCTGTTAAGGTTTGTCCTGCACCGGCTTTGCGTTCGCGCTGCGCTTCAAAGGATACTTTCTGAGCCGGAAAAACCGATTCAATCAGTGCCGGCGTGTGTTGCAGGGCAAAGGGGGTGAGGGTTGTCATGGTCTATATAGATTTATTTTAGGTTTTGTTGTTGCCAAGCGGCAAGCCAAAACCATTAAGTTAAGTGAACTCGTCATTCCGGCATGGATTGCCGGAATCCAGAAGCCATGGATGGCAAGTCTAATTCAGGCCATAAGTCCAGCCAGTTTGGATTCTGTTGTTCGATCAAGCGAAAATTTTTGCAATACGCGACCATTTTTTAAGTTGCTTCTCGCGGAGGATAGCACTTTCCATCATCTCGTGAACTTCATACCAAACCAAATCATGAATTCTGTAACGTTTGGTGAAACCTTCAACCAGCACATTTCGATGCTGATAAACTCGCCGGATAATATCGGAGGTCACCCCAATATAGAGCGTTCCGTTTCGTTGGCTGGAAAGCAAGTAGACACAGGGTTGTTTATTCATATCAGCGCTATATCACATCCATGTGAACTGGATTCCGGCTTCTTGATCAATTTCAAAGACTATTACATCGCCTTCACGCAGTTTCAACGCTTCCAGAACCGGATCAGGAATGATGGCTTGATTATGGTGGATTAATTGACTATTCATTGTCATCTTCAAACACTTCGCGCAAGTCAATCCGGCAGTCTGAAAATAACTGCGGGATGGCTGTGTCTTCTCCGGCATACATATTAAGCAGTTGGTATTTGTCAGTCTCTTGATTCAATACAAACTGATGCACGGCTTTTTCATACGGATAAACCAGCCAGTATTCCTTTACGCCGCACTCTTGATAAAGCTGATATTTGAGTTGCATCTCTTTTTTGGAATTGCCCGCCGACAGGATTTCTATAATCCAGTCAGGAGAACCTAGACAGCCTTTACTATCAATTTTGGTTTTATCGCAAATGATACAGAGATCGGGCTGGACAACGGAATAAATATCCTGATTGGCGACTATGGATTTTTTGCGGTCATATAAACGCACATCGAATGGGGCATAAAACAATTTACATGGCTTTTTATGAAAAAAATTGTACAATACGCCGCCCAAATTGGTAACGATACTTTGATGCTCTGAACTGGGAGCAGGGCTCATGGCCATAATTTTGCCTTTAATCAGTTCAATGGCATCATCAAATTGCCAGGTCAAATAATCGGCATAGGTGTATGTGCCGTTTAAATCCAGTTGTGATAAATGGGTCGTTTTGGTCATACATCACCTTGTGGATAGCTTTTAGTTGATGGAATTATGTTTATATAAGGCTAAAGTTCAAAATCGAACAGGCTAAGTGTACCATTTTCAAGGTCTTTTGCGGTTTCCAGCGCTACAGTTTGAGACGGCTGCGGCTTGAAAAGCTCGCTTTGCGCTACATCGCCCAGGGCATGACGCAATGCCAAGCGCCAGCCTTTGCCGCCATCATTGACGCCGCCGGTGGTGATGGCAGTCATTCCGAATAGCCACCAGCGTTCTTCCGGACGCAAGGCCAGCCAGTTACGCACGGCAATCGGGATATGGCCTTCGTCCATGCCTTCAATGGCCCAGGCCAGCACACAAAGTTCCTTGCCTAATAAGCGATCTACCGGATTAGCGCCGACTTTCCAGGCCGATGTTTTTAGATTGCGTTCCTTGAGCCTGACATTGAAGGCTCGCTGGACTTCGCTGCGAATGGCCGTCCAGCGGGGGCGTTCTAAAATGACACGCGCTATCAGGCTTTGCGTTTGATCATGGCTTTGTAGACCTAAGTTTTCGACAATGCTCACCGTACCGGTATTGTTACGCGGTATTTCCACGACAAAATGGTGTGGATTACTGGTAGCCGGTACGCCAAAACCCAGGGTCGGGTGAACGATGGGTTTTTCGGCAGCAGCTTTTGTTTTACGGGTACTCATTACTTGGTTCTACTTTGTCACATTAATATTAAGATCGTCATACCCGCCGGGAAGCATGTATCCAGTGCCATGAATGGCAAGCTTAAATCCATCCATGGAGCCGGGATTCGCTATCGCGGTCTGACGGCTCCGGCACAAATCTGTCTGGAACAGATTTGCATTAACCCGAAGGGCATCAGGCAGGATAGCTTGATGTGAATCCATGCCGGAATGACGGTTTTTGAAAATAGTGATCATGTAATCTGACAAAGAAGATCTAGGCTTCTTGTATCACGTCGCCGGGTTTTAGTTGCAAGCCACTGAGTTCAGCGAACTCTTTGGCGGCATAACCATCACCAAACTGGATGCCGCCGACAATATGGATGCTGATTTGAGCTTGCTCGTCACCCAGAACTTTGCGCATTGTATTGACGGTTTCTTCAATCATTTGAGCGGTCACCTGCCGTTCCAGAAAGCGAATTGTCACGGTATTTTCACCTTCACCGATTTGAATGGTTACGCCTTTTAACAGAGTGTTGCTGCGGTCCTTAAAGCGATTAATCAACGCAAAGACTTTTTCTGTGTTATCGAGATTGACGCGTTTTGATTCCACCAGACGTGCCGGTTTTTGGTCATCAATTTGTACGCGTCTATCACCGCTGGCCGGGATGCTGAATTCCATGTTTTTAGTGGCTTCGCCGGCTTTGGCAAAAACCAGTAAGCGGTAAGCTTCCTCGCCAATCTCAAAGGGGGCTTCATAGCACGTGCCTTCCTTGGGATTGCTGCCATTCAGGGTGTAGTAAATATCAGCTGCCGGCACACATTTGAGTTCAATACGGCGTTTATCGGCGGCGGCATGAATTTGATGGCGAATCACCAAGTCGGCGAGCCAGCGCTTTGGTTCGCCGATTTCATGTTTGCCTTCGCTGTCGACTGCCAGAAAATAGAGGTTTGCGGCGTTAGTCGTAAAGTTATCCAGGTCATCGACAACAGGATGAGCGGTTGAGACAGCAGCATTATGAGCATAGTGGACGATGGGGCTGGCACCGCAATTTCGGGGTGTCAGCATCAGAATGGATTCACCGGAGTCTTTGTTGGTGCTTTGCGGTGCAATATTCAACGTGGTTTTTTCTTTGGGGAATGGGCCTTTTTCAATATAGCCGTCTTCACCCAGCCGCCAGCGCCCTTGTTTCAAGGCCTCGGTTTTGAGCATATCCATACCGGCGCTACCCGGCATCCAGGGCCATTCCGCATTGGTTTTGGCGCGCATCAGCACATCTTTCCAGGGTGTGCGGCGGCCGCGTTCCGGCCAGAGATAGACTTCCGCCTGCGCCAGATAGTTGTTGATGTCATTTTTAACATCCAGGGCCAGTTTGTAATTGGCACGCGGACTGGCGAGTAATAGTTCAATCTGTTTTTCCGCCGATTGCTCGCCATCTCCAACCTTGAGACCGTTATCAATCGTTACCAATAACAGCACATCTTCTCCGGTACTTTCGTCTTTACCAGGGAAATACAGGCGATTATAGGCGGCGGACAAGGCTTTCATAAAACGTTGTTCGGCATCTTCCAGACGTTCACGCGCTTCCTGATAGAGCGTATCGCTGTCTTTAAGATGTTTGACTATTTGTTCAATCGCATAAAGCTCACGCAGCCGTTCTTCGACTGCATCGGCAAAGTGGCTGTCCTGGCCGGAAAGTACCAGCAAGTTGTTTTTTTCCTGCTGGAACATGAAAAAATTGTTCAGTTGCCGGGGCGGGAGTTTGCCGTCGGGACGCACCACAATCAGGAGCCTTGTTCCCGTCAAGCGAATTTCATCCAGTAATGGCAGGGCTTTTAGCTCCTGGTACGCGGCTTTGCTAACCGGTTGAAGTATGCCGGTCAAACGGTTGATCAAAGCCTGGTCGATTTTGGGCCTGGGAATGTCACGCGCATTTCGCTCAATTTTTCGGGACAGGTTTTCGGTGTCTCTAATAAAATAACGCTGCTCTTCGCGATGTAAATACCAGGCTTGTTCCTTCAGCTTTTCCAAGGCGGTGACAAATTCATCCGGTTTACGATTGGGTGCGGCCAGAAATTCGATAATTTCGCCTTCGGATAAACCAATACGGCCTCCGACTGCCCTGGACAGGGATGAGGCTAATAACAAGGTGCTCACTTGTGTCGCGGCATCACTTGAGAGTTGATCATCAATCGCTTCGGCCACGGCGCTGCCATTACCGCCATCGGCAATATCGTGGGCCATCGCGGGCTGTAGAGAGGGCGCAATACGGCTTATTTCATCTTTAACATCCAGATCGTTGAGATTTAAATGCTGGGAACCCACTAAAAAAACATCGTCAATCGTTCGGTCTTCGACACTTTTTAGCAGACGTGCGGCAAACTGCATCAAGCCGCGTGTTTGCCGGAAGCCTTCGTTTTCCTTGAACAGCGCCACCAGATGTTTAAAGGCAGGATGAAACGGATAAGTTTCGCGCACTTGTTCGGTAATTTGCTCCAGGCTGGTGGCGGTAATATAGCCGCCATCCGTCGCCGCCTTGATACGCTGGGCGTATTCTTCGGCGACATCATTGATCACACTGTCATCCGGCAGGGTAAGTATCAGCCGTTTTTTGAGAATTTCATAAATCTCGTTGCCCGCCAGCTGCACGGGGGTGATGGTTTTGGCCTGGCGGCGGGTTTCTTGCTGCAAGTTGGCAATGGTTTCCTTTAATGACTTGGTTTGCGTGGTGTAGCTGCCGGATAAGTTGGCGATGACGATGCAGCAGTTATCCAGTTCCAGCGCCGCGCTCAATAAACAACTGATCGAGTAGGACACCATCGTTGCCAGCGTGCCTTGACCGATTACCTGAGTACAGGCATTGTCGAGATAAGGCGGCAATTCATCGATCATGATTAGGGCCGGCTCATTACCAATAAGCTCTTTCCATTTAGATTGATCAACGGCTTTAGGGCCATTAATCCAGTAGGATTTGATGGCTTCTTCCTGGCCTAATTGGGTGGCTATGTCGCCCCAAATAAAGTTGTCGGGATTGTTCCGTCCACTGAAAGCTGCAATTCTGGCTTTTCCAAAATCGATGCGTTCCGACAATTCGATGGGCAAAATTTGTTGGCGTAGTTCAGGATGCCTTGCCAACAGTCCCAAAGCAATCATCAGGTGGGTTTTACCACCGCCCATCGCTTGATTGAGTTCAAAAACCGCCTGGTCGGATTTGCCTGATAAGCGCAACATGCCTTCGCGAAACAGTTGTTCCATGCCTTGAGTGACGTAGTTTCTGGAAAAGAACTCTTGTCCGTCACCTTCATCTTGAATGAGATCAGCCAGATTTTCTATGGCCTGGCTCATTCGATAGTCACGGATTATGGGATTAAAAACACATGCCTGTTTTACAGTTTTGATCATGCTCCTTGTTCCTTAAATGGGTGCTGTTGGCGCTTAAAGTTTATTGCAAAGCTCTCGTTCTTGCTGTGTATATTCTGACATTAGCTGTATTAATGTCGCGTTTAAACACTTTGATAGTTGGACGAAGCCGCTATCGCGGCGGAAAAACCAAGACACTACAAATCTGTTAAGCCTAAGACTATTTCGAAAAAAAACTTGAAAATAAGCCCTAAAATAACTTAGACTTAACCGCAATGAACAAAATCATAAATTTG
>JAGXGJ010000130.1 GCA_024636875.1 Methylococcaceae bacterium
GCCGCCCATAAACGCAATGTCGCTTCATTCAATCGACAGGAAAGTGCTTTATACTTGGCTTCTATAGTTGTTGTATCATCCATGACTTCACAATAGACAATCACCTCTAATTGTTCAAGTTATTTTTGCTTACTGACTTAGCATTTATTTATGACAGGAACATGACAGATTGAAGATGCCTTGTGAGTCTGCTACATGATGAATTGAATCTTATTCGTTATCTGACCGGGCATAAGACGATAACCTGATACGGCCCGGGGTAATAGAGAACGAGGAAGCCGCGGTTTGCACCGCCGTGCAATCGGTCAATGTCGATTGACCTGGATTAGACGCGAAAATCCTCAGTTGAGATAAGGCGGGAGGTTTCGTGACCACTTTAGGTCTCGGATTTTTTGTCGATTTGTTAACGGGTTTTGATCTGTCAGAGAGACTGCGATTGGTTATTGATGGGAGTGGAATAATCGATGGGATGGTCAATCCTCTCGCTACGGACAAGGCGGCCGACTGAGGAATTCGGCTGTATTGCCACTCCTGGTTTCCGTCAAGGATGACGGCGAGAAATGCACCTATTTGACCAAAATTGCTTCAAGCAATGACCAAAACTGTCATACTACTGAAACATGAATATCGGATAATTATGCTATTACTGTATCGAACAAAAATCTGATTCTCTCATCATTGTGGATTCGGTTTTGTTTACATGTCACGGGTGATGGGGAGGCAACCAGCTTTGCCACCAATTTTTATCATACGGCGATCCTTTTTGAAACTACCAATACACATAACGGCTTCTTCAACTGTTAACACACAATGAACTTACTATGACACCAATGGAAAAAACCGAGGCATTCTTCGACGAACTGGTCGCGCATTACGGCGAAGGTGAGGAGCGCGAAATTCGCGCTGCTGCCAAACTCATGCTGGTCGCGCTTGCCAAGTTCAAGGAACATAGCGGCCCACGTGGTATTGATCTGGCGGATGAGTATCTGAACCTGCTCAAATATGATCCGGAGAAATTCGAGCGAATCATGCAGAGCAATCGCAGCCACGGTGATGATAATTGGCTGGCCTGAGTTTCTTGAAAAGATAACCCGGCGTCTCCTCTGGAATCCTGGCCTAAATCAGCGCTGACCGGTGCGGCCGGAATGTTGTCTTTTCGGTCGGAGCACAAGACTTACTTCTTCCTGATTAACCACAAGCCTCCGCAACTTTATAAGCCCCTGTCCCTCTAAGAAGTAAGCGAATTCGGAGGCGGACAGATGTGTAAAAATAAAATACAATTTCAAGCAGGGTACAGTTTGGTCGAATTGTTTCAAAATTATGGCACCGAAGACCAATGTTCACATGCGCTGTTTAAGTGGCGTTGACCGTCAGGGTTTTGTTGCCCGAGCTGTGGTTGCGGCAATTATTGTATTTTAAAAGCCAGGAAGCTATACCAGTGTAATGGTTTCCACCACCAAACCACATTGATAAGTGGGACTATATTTGAACAGACCAAACTCCCGCTGACCTTATGGTTCTTGGCCATCCACTTGGTCACCCAAGCCAAAACGGGCTTATCGGCGTTGGCGCTTAAGAGACAGTTGGGTGTATCGTACAATACCGCATGGAGCATGAAGCACAAGATCATGCAGGTCATGAAAGAGCGCGATGACAGCAAACCCTTAACGGGCAAGATCCAATTAGACGACGTCTATTGGGGTGGCGAGCGTCGGGGTGGCAAAAGGGGACGGGGTACGGAAAATAAAGTGCCTTTCGTGGCGGCTGTCTCACTCAATGAAGCTGGTCACCCCATTGCGATGAACATGAATGTGGTCAAAGGCTTCCGCCTAGCTGAATTGTCCCGTTGGGCAAAGCGGCATCTGCAACCCGGCAGCACGGTCATTTCCGATGGCTTGGCTTGTTTCTTCGCCTTAAAAGACGCTGGGTGCATCCATATCAGTATCGTCACGGGCGGTGGGCCGCAAAGCGTCACCAATGAAGAGTTCACTTGGGTAAACACCATGATAGGCAATGTCAAGAAGGCCATCAACGGCACTTACCATGCAATCAACCCAAAACATTTGCCCCGGTACCTTGCGGAATTTTGTTACCGGCATAACAGAAGGTTCCAACTGGACAATATGTTGCCCCGCTTTGCATATGTCGCAGTAAGGACTCCCCCATGCCGATGAGGCTTTTAAAAATGGCGGAGGCTTATGGGTAATCAGGTACTTCTTTAACCGCGGGCAGGCCACCCTTCCAGAATCACGACGCTACGGGATTGAATCAGGTAACGGGGCTGATCCAAAGCTTCCTGCTGTTTGAGCTCCGGAATGTCATGCGGTGAATCCAGCGAGGTATCGAGCGCCCGGCGCCAGACGTGGTCTGGTATTGTTGGTAATTCGGTTCCAAAAGCCGCGTTGGACATGTTGAACATAATGTGCAGATCGGCTTCCGAATCCTTGACGGCACCGAGTGTGTAAGCTAGAAACTGGCTATCGGGGTCGTCCCATTGAGGCGCGTTCAGCCGGTTTCCGTGCCATGCCACGTCGGCGATTCCGCGGCCAGTCAACGTTTCACCGGTCAGGAATCGCCTGCGGCGGAGGCAGGAGTGACGCTTGCGGAAGGCAATCAGCCGCTGCACAAATTGCAGCATGTCCGCATTGCTTTCAACCAAATTCCAGTCGAACCAGCTCAGTTCGTTATCCTGGCAGTACCCGTTGTTATTGCCGCGCTGGGTCTGTAGCACCTCGTCACCGGCGAGAATCATCGGAACACCCTGGCTCAGCATCAGAATCGCCAACAGATTCTTCGCCTGGCGTTTCCGCAAGGCGAGGATTAAGGAATCCTCGGTTTCTCCTTCGTGTCCACAATTCCAGCTGTAATTTTCATTGGTCCCGTCCCTGTTGTTCTCACCATTAGCCTCATTGTGTTTGCTGTCATAGCTGACCAGGTCGTGTAGAGTGAAGCCGTCATGGCAGGTGATGAAGTTGATGCTGTTGGTCGGCAGCCGCCCTGCGTGCGCATAAAGATCGCTGCTGCCTGAGACGCGGGTGGCCATCTCGTCCAGCAGTCCGCGATCGCCGCGAACGAAACAGCGGATCACATCACGGTAACGGCCGTTCCATTCCCGCCAGCGGAAACCGGGGAATCCACCCACCTGATAGAGTCCGGCTGCGTCCCAAGCTTCGGCGATGATCCGGCTCTGCGATAGCGTGTCCGACAGCTCGATACCCCAAAGTACTGGCGCGTTTTGCAGCGGACTGCCGTCCTCGCCCCGGCACAGGGCGCTCGCCAAGTCGAAGCGGAAACCGTCGACATGGAATTCATTGACCCAGTAAACCAGGATATTGTGCAGAAAATCGGCGACCATCGGGTGGTTGGCATTGAGCGTATTGCCGCAGCCCGTATAGTCATAATAGCGGGTGCGGTCGAAGGGATCCAGGTGATAAAACCCAGCATTGTCAATGCCTTTGAAATTGATCGTGGGTCCGTCGGCGCCGCCCTCGGCGGTGTGATTGAACACCACATCGAGAATAACACCTATTCCTGCTTGGTGCAGAGCCTTCATCAGATTCTTGAACTCCTGCCGGTGAGCACTCCCCTCGGGTGTAACGCAGTAACCGGGATGAAGCGAGAAGAAGCTGTGCGGACTATAACCCCAATAGTTCCGCAGACCGAGCTGAACCGCGCCCGGTGGAACGTCCTGCTCGTCGAAAGCCATCACCGGCAGCAGTTCGATGTCGGTAACGCCGAGCGACTTGAGATACGGAATTTTCTCGATGAGGCCGGCGAAAGTGCCGGGATTGCCGACCTTTGAGGATGTGTGCCTCGTAAATCCCCTTACATGGACTTCGTAAATGATCGTATCTTCGAGCGCATGATTGAGCGGCTTATCTCCCTCCCAGTCGTAACCGTCATCGTCAACCACCAGGGCCCGGTAGGAACAGGGAATCCCGGCATCATCCTGACTGGCGGCTTGCCGGTTCCAGAAATGATCGGTGACGGCGCGTGCCCAGGGATCGAGCAATTCCTTGCCGTGATTGAAACGGAAGCCCGAGGCACGGGTATCCTGCGGACCATCGAAACGCCACGTGTAACAGGTCCCTACCGGCAAATCCTCCACGTAGATGTGCCAGGAGAAAAAAGTCTTGTGTTCATCGGGATTGAGCCACAGGATTTGGAAGGGCTCCGGACTTTCGGGACGCTCATAGAGCAGCAGCTCGGCCCAAGTGGCGTGCAATCCGAAAATGGAAAAATTGACACCGCATTGATCCGGAATCGCCCCGTGTGGATAACGTCGCCCCGTTGAGAATTTGTATTGTGTTGGCATTAGTGAAAGTCTCTCTCTATTCTGTTTAAAAAATACTTTCATGCCTTGCAGGAAAGGGGCCGCTCCCGCTTAAAGTACCAATCCTCTGAAGCTCGTTATACTGGGCTGGTGATCATGGTCCATCGATATCAGCTGTCCCTACTTTGCGATGGTAATGCCGGGGGCGGTGGATTTAGGTAGTTCGCTCACGGCCATCTGGAAAATCTGGTGGAGAAGCTGGAAGCCTGCGGCATTCCAGGGATACTCCTTGTCCGGAGCCACAGCATAGTAGTGCCCCTTGTAGTAAACGGTCAGCTCCGCCCCTTCCGGTTCATCTTCCTCCTCCAAGATCTCCAGCGTGTGATTGGGGTTTTGGGCCACTTCGTCAGTCCGGGGGTCTTTTTCCACGAAGTATTCGGGCTCATAGTCTATCGTCTTCCCGAGAAAGTTCAGTATTGAAAGAAAACTGCGCAGGCGGAGCTTTCCGGTCATCGGGTATTCTCCGCCTGGATAACCGGCGCGGATATCGATCACAACCTCGTTGGGTGGGCCCTTCTGAGCGGACTCGTTCATCCGGATTTTTTCCTCATCTGGAAGGAGTTCCGGATCGTAATTGGTGATCACGATCCGTCCGGTCACGCGGGCGGACAGTCTGTACAGACGCTTGCCTACATCGAACGTTACAGTGACTTCATCGTGTTCCAGCGCCTGGAGCCCTTCCGGTGTCATGGCTTCTGCCGGCAATGTCCACGAACGTCTGAAGATCAAGGGCTCAATGTAGAGGTCATTGCTGTCCTGGATGCTGGATAAGTGCAGGACAACCCGGCGGAATTCCGGGTATCCCACCATGTCGGAGGGTTCGTTAAGAAAGGCGACATCTTTACCCAACCGAGGCATCCGGAGTTCCCCGACCATTATCCGCAGTAAAAGATCAATGTCGTAATGTTGCTGAAGCAGCAGGGTCATTTTATCTGAGGTAAACGGCGTCAGCAGACGCTTGGTGAACTCAGCCCCCTCGATGGGCACAATGCTGATAGTCGGGTTTTCGGCAGCGCCTATGCCGAAGATTGGCGTAAGCAGGCCGCCGTTCTCGCCGGTTAATGCAGGCGTCATACCCGCGTTCATCTGGAAATTATAAGTGGCTGCAATATTGGCAATGCCGGTGAAATGGATCGGATCGCGATAACGGGCACGGGCTATGTTGAGTAAAACCAGCCGCGAGAGGATATTATTTGAAGACTTGTCGTAGTTTAGAACGTCCCCTTCCAGAGTCATAGGCGCCAGACAACCGGTGAGACTCGAGGCGCAAAGACACACAAGAATCCAGCATGAAAAACGGGAGCGCCGAAAATGACCCGCCCAACGGGTTTGGCAAGGCGATTTGGAGGGTGCGTAGTTTCCTGGCATCGTTACTCGATACCTTCTAAAGCATACGGGAGGCAATCCAGACTTTAAACAACGCTCACCGGCCATCACTCTAATCAGGGATTTGCCAGAGCGCGCATCATCAGCAAGCTCTGGGAGGCGCGTTCCTCTTCGCCGTCAGCTGGGCGGCGCTGAACATAATGGCCGTCCGGATGCATGTCCCACGCCTGGCGGTTGTCCTGCAACTGGATGTCCAAAATCATCCGAAGCTCCCGTTTCAGGTTCGTATCCTCGATGGGCACAACGGCTTCGACCCGCCGGTTCAGGTTCCTCGTCATCCAGTCAGCGCTGCCGATGTAGATTTCTTCCTTACCGTGGTTTTCAAAGTAAAAGATGCGGGCGTGCTCCAAATAACGGCCGATCACGCTGATGACCCGGATATTCTCGCTCACCCCTGGAATGCCTGGACGCAGGCAGCATATGCCGCGGATGATCAGGTCGATCCGGACACCCGACTGAGAGGCTTTGTAGAGAAGCCTGATCATATCGGCATCCACGAGAGAGTTCATTTTGGCGATGATTTGCCCTCCATTGCCATTGCGGGCATGCCGGATTTCCTGCTCAATTAGCCCTTGCATACGGGGTCGCAGCGTCAGCGGCGCCACCAGGAGTTTTCGATAGGCGTCGTGGCGGGAATAGCCGGTCAGATAGTTGAACAAGTCACTCAGATCCGCTCCCAACTCTTCGCGGCAGCTCAAAAGTCCAAGATCAGTATAAAGTTTCGCAGTCTTCGGGTTGTAATTGCCAGTGCCGATGTGGACGTAGCGCCTGAACCGGCCTCCCTCCTCCCGCACTACCAGAGCGGTCTTGGTATGGGTCTTCAGACCGACCATGCCATAAACGACATGAACACCGGAATCTTCCAGCTTCTGGGCCCAGGCAATATTGTTTTTCTCATCGAAACGAGCCTTCAGCTCGACCAGAGCCGCCACCTGTTTATGATTCTCGGCTGCGGTCATTAGCGAGTGGACAATCGGCGAATCACCCGAGGTTCTGTAAAGTGTCAGTTTGATGGCCATCACTTGGGGATCCACGGCGGCCTGGGCGATAAACTCTTCCACAGTCGCAACAAACGACTCGTACGGATGATGAACGAGAAGATCGCCTTTCTTGATCTCTTCGAAAATTGCACCGGGAAACTCGTCCTGCGCGCTGTCCTTCGCCTCGGCTATCCGGATCTGCTTGAAACGCGCAGGTACGACGGGAATCCAGGGAGGGTCCATTAGAGCAGGGAACGGCAGTCCCATGAAAAAAAACAAATCCTTGAGATTCAAAAGCCCTTCGATTTCATAGACTGCGTTTTCGGTAATCTCGAGAGCCTTGATGAGCCACTCCCTTTCAGGAGCCTGCATCGCGCGCTCGACTTCCAGACGGCAGACAAAGCCGTCCAGGCGGCGTTTGTTGACTTCTTCTGCTATCGCTTCTAGCAAATCGTCGGCCTCTTCTTCTTTCAACGGAAAATCGGCATCCCGGGTAATGCGAAAGAGATAGTGTGCCTTGATCAACATCCCGGGGAACAATCGGTCCAGATGCTGGGCGATCACCTGCTCCAGAGCCAAGCCGACCCACGTCGGCCGACTCTCATCTTTGCCGTTGCGGTCATTGCTCAAAGTGACGAAGCGGGGCAAGCTATCCGGCACCTTGACCCGCGCGAATCGCTCAATACCCGTTTCAGGGTCTTCCACTATGACCGCAAGATTCAAACTGAGATTGGACATTTGAGGAAAAGGATGCGCGGGGTCGACACTCAATGGCGTCAACACGGGAAAGACGTGATCCTCGAAGTAATTCTTCACAACGCGGCGCTGGTCCGTGTCCAAATCCGGATAATTGAGAAGAAGAATACCTGATTCGGCCAACGCCGGGCGAAGTTCGGACTCAAAGAGATGATGCTGTTCCTCGACTTTCCCCACCAGGTGTTCGTGCAAAACCTTAAGCTGTGCTTTTGGTGAGGAACCATCCGGAATCTGAGGATAAACCCCGGCCTCGATCTGCTCCATAAGGCCCGAGATCCGGACCATAAAGAATTCATCCAGGTTCGAGCTGAAAATCGCGGCAAACTTGAGCCGCTCCAGCAGTGGCGTCCGGGGATCGGAAGCTTCATGCAGCACCCGGTCGTTGAAGCGGAGCCAACTCAATTCACGGTTGAGGTAATATTGGGAATCCTGTAAGTTGACAGTTTTTTCCGCCTCCTCGAGCCCTTGACTGATTGCGTTCACAAGCACCTCCTCTTATCGTAGTAGCAACCTGTTCTCCCGCTGCGTCAAAACAAGGTAGGGCGGCCCCGCCTCTGTGGGAACGAAAGTGTCTCCTAAGGCAAACATCCGGTTTTGGCTTGATCCTTAAGAAAGCAGGCAATTTTTGCCTTCAGGCGCGGCAAACGAAACAAGTTGGCCAGGTTGTTTCTCGGCAACCTCTTAACCTGTTCCGAGAATTCGAAATAAGACTTGGCATTTGCGGCCGTCAGCACGAACGGCGGCTGACCCTCTTTAGCAAGGATATAGCTCATCACAAGGCTTCCCGTACGATCATTGCCTTCGATGAACAGCTGCGGCTCACTCAGGATGCGAATGTAGATGTTTGCGGCCCGATGCCAAACCGATCCATATCGATGCAGCGCATACCATTCGGCCAAATCGTGAATACCTGCATCAGTCCGCTCGTAAAAAAACCGGTTAGTAGCCTCAATATGCTTTTTGTATTCACATCGTCTCTGTTCACTTCTCCCACACAACACACGGTTATTAAGCTCCAACAGATAGGCGGAGCCTCCGAAGGCAAACAACTCAATCCTGGCTTCCAACAGTTGGTTGACCAGGGCATAACCCGACACCAGATTCTCCACTACCTCATCGTCCATCCGCTCACGGGGATGCTTCATTTCTCGGTTGAGTACAGGCAATTGCTCTTGTACCCCGCGCAATGATTGCTCGATACCTTGAAGGTTGAAACGAGGGCTGACCGCTTGTCTCATAACCAATTTATCCATAGCCCCTGCGCCTATCCGGTTCCAAAATAGGCCGAACTTAAACAGGCACTGAAAGAGAAAGACAGATGCGCCATGTGTTCCTGGGATTCCTGAATGTGAATGATGCCCTTCTTCCAAGGCGATCCCGAGCCGTCGAACGAGCCGGTTATTGAATATTTTCCAAAGCCTTCCACGACCGGGAAACAATTTCATCGGGCAGCGGCACATAACCGAGCTCGCGACTGTAACGCTGACCCTCCGTCAGGCCGAATGTTACAAACTGCTTCAGCGCTGAGGCTTTCGCCGGATCCGGGTAGTGTTGGTACAATAGCAGCCAGCTCAAGGTCACAATCGGATAGGCATCCTCACCAACAGGGTCCGGTATCAGCAATCTCAGATTGTCCGGCATCAGCTTGGAGTTGCGGGCTAACGCCTTTGCTCCCGATTGGTCGTTGGGCTCCACGAAACGGCCTGCTTTATTCTCCAACCAGGCCATGGGCAGTCCAAGCCGTTTAGCAAAACCATACTCGATGTAGCCTATCGACCCCTCGCTGACTTTGATGCGCGATGCCACGCCTTCGTTACCTCGAGCTGCCATGGCGCTGCCCGGCCAATCCACCACCTTGCCTACGCCAGGGCCGCGGTCGCGCCATTCCCGGCTGACGGTGCTCAGGTGATTGGTAAAAGCATAGGTGGTGCCGCTGCTGTCCTGGCGGGCAACGATCGTAATGTTCTGGTTTGGGAGGTCCAACTCGGGATTGGCTGCTTTAATCCGGACATCGTTCCATTGGGTTATTTTCCCGGCAAAAATATCCTCATAAACATCCCTTGGCAGTTTTAACGGCCCGCTCAGGCCTTTTACATGATAGGCGAGCACGATGACGCCAGCCGTCGCCGGCACCAGTTGCGCTCCTCTCTTCACCTGAGCCATCTGTTCATCACTGAGGGCGGCATCGCTTCCGGCAAAATCCAGCTCCTCGGCTAGGAAGCCGCGGATACCTTCACCGCTGCCCACCGCCGCATAGCTGATCTGGACGTTAGGGTGCTGCTCAGCGAAGATGCGTATCCAGCGCTGATAAAGCGGCGCGGGAAATGTTGCTCCACCCCCGCGTAACTCCAGGCTTCCGGCTTGAGCGACTGTGCCTTCGACTATCCCGGCCAAGCACACAACAGCGAAAAAAACAAGACACCATGGCAATGCTGCTGACTTAAAAACAGGTGCACCTTCTCCCTCAGGGAGAAATCGGGTATGAGGGGATTTAAATTGGCTTTTTTCCTTAGTTTTATTTCCCCTCACCCAACCCTCTCCCTCAGGAGAGGGCCTTGTACTGTATAAGTCAACAGGATTGAGACTCCTTGAACCTCTACCAAAGCTTATCTTGCTGTTCATCAGGTTGACTCCGCCGGGCTAACTAAATTCGCCACGAATGTATTGTTGGGTCAATTCTTCTTTGGGGTCATCGAAGATTTGGCTGGTTTCCCCGAGTTCCACCAGGTAACCGGTGCGCCCGCCTTCCGAGATCTCGACCGATAAGAAGGCAGTCTTGTCGGCAACGCGCTTCGCCTGCTGCATATTATGGGTGACCAGGGCAATCGTGTACTTTTCCTTCAGTTCGATCATTAACTCTTCGATGCGCCGGGTGGAGATGGGATCAAGCGCGGAGCAAGGCTCGTCCATCAACACCACCGCCGGTTCTGTGGCGATGGCCCTGGCTATGCACAGCCGCTGTTGCTGGCCGCCCGAAAGCGAAAGGCCGCTGGCTTTGAGCTTGTCCTTGACCTCACCCCAGAGCGCCGCTTTTTTCAGGGCATTCTCTACACACTCAGCAATGTCGCCCTTGAAACGATTCAGGCGCAGCCCAAAGGCGACGTTATCGAAAATGCTCATGGCAAAGGGATTGGGCTGCTGGAACACCATGCCGATGTAGCGGCGCACGACTACCGGATCCACGGTCTTATGGTAGACATCCTGGTTGTTGAAATGTACATTGCCCTCAAACCGGAAACCCTCTATCAGATCGTTCATGCGGTTGAGGCAGCGTAAAACCGTACTCTTGCCGCAGCCTGAAGGCCCGATAAATCCGGTAATCTGGCCTTTCTGAATGGGAACATGACTGTCTCTGACGGCTAGAAAATCGCCGTAAAACACTTTGTCCAGATTGCAATCGATGACGACATTGGAATGCGCATTTTTGCTCGCATTCACATTGCTTGCCGCGGAAAAATTCATATTCATGGTCGGTCTCTTCAAAATCGTTAAACTTTTTTACGCCCCAAAACACGGGCAAGAATGTTAAATAGCAGCACCATCATCACCAGCACCAGCGAAGCGGTCCATGCCAACTCGATCTGGTTCTCATAAGGCATGCCGGCGAAGTTGTAGATCAACACGGACAGCGAAGCGATAGGCTCCATCACATGTGCCGTTCCGTTTTCGACGAACCAATAGTTACTGAACAAGGCGGTGAAAAGCAGCGGCGCCGTTTCCCCGGCGGCGCGGGCGATGGCCAGCATCACCCCGGTCAAGACCCCGGGCAGCGCCGTTGGCAACACGATCTTCCAGATGACCTGGCTACGGGTACAGCCTATCCCGTAGGCTGCTGCCTTCATTTTGGAGGGTACCATACGCATGGCTCCTTCAGCGGTGAGCACGACCGTGGGCAGCATCAGGAGCGCCAGCGCCACACCCGCCGCAGGTGCCGAATAGGTGCCGGTCGCCAGTACCACGACCGCATAGGCAAATACGCCTGCCAGGATAGAGGGCAAACCCGTCAGGGTTTTGGCACAAAATCGGGCTACATAGGCCACTTTTCCATCCGGCTCCAGTTCAGCCAGAAAAATGGCCGCCAAAAAACCGATAGGGATGCTGATGACCGCACCGAAGCCCACCGTAACCAGCGTACCCACGATGGCGTTGCCGAAACCTCCGCCTTCCTCGAACCCCGCCGGCGGCAATTCGGTGAAAACCTCCAGACTCAGACGGTGCCCGCCCTTGACGATCAGCCCATAGAGTACCGAGATCAGCGGCACGCTGGCGATGATGGCTGCAAGCCATGCGATACCGGTCAGCAATATATTGGTAATTGAGCGGCCTTCTAAAAGCGAGCGCTGCAAACAGGGCGCTTCTTTCGCTATTTCTTGTTCCGGGTGGAAGGAGTCTTGTATATTCATCTGCCGGCCTTCAATTGTTTTGAAGTCATTGTCATAATGGCCGTTCCGGCCATATTGACGACGAAGGTGATCAGGAGCAGCACCAGGGCGGCGTACATCAAAACCGGTATTTCGTGTTGGCCCGCTTCTGGAAAGTTCAGAGCCAGCAGGGCGGCCAGAGTATTACCGGGAGAAAACAGGGACAGGCTGAGTTGATTGGAATTCCCGATCAGCATGGCCAAGGCCATTGTTTCTCCGAGCGCTCGACCGAAACCCAGGACGAGGGAACCAAAAATACCTGTCGAGGCGGTGGACAGCATAACCTTCAGGATCACCTCCCAACGGTTCGCACCCAGACCGTATGCCGCTTCCTTGATGCGATAGGGGACCATTCTCAGGGCATCCTGTGACACCGCAGCGATGGTCGGAAGGATCATAATCGACAGCACTAACGCTGCCGGCAGCATTCCCGGTCCGCTCAGGGTGGTGCTAAAAAACGGAATCCAGCCGAATTCGGCATTCAGCCAGTCTGCTATCGGGCGAACGAAGGGTATCACCACATAAATACCCCACAAGCCATAAACGACGCTGGGAATGGCTGCCAACAGTTCGATAATAGTCCGGAAAACGAGAGCAATTCTGGGGGGTAGAAAATCCTGGGTGAGAAAAATCGCCATGGTAATGCCAAAAAAGCCGCCAATGATCAAGGCCAGGATTGAACTGTAAAGAGTGCCCCATATTTCCGGAAGGATTCCATAAACCTGCTTGTTGACATCCCAGGTGGTGCCGGTCAGGAAGCCAAGCTGATACTCACTAATGGCAGGCACCGCCTTGGCACCTATTTTCCAAAGAATAAGCCCGACTACAATGAGAATTAACCAGGCGCAAACCGTGGCTAATCCCCGAAACGAGCGGTCAAGCAGATAATCAGTCTGCGAAGGGGGACCCGAGATTTGTTCACCGGCAACGGTTTGTTCAAAAGCATTCATTTAAGTTATCACGAGGGTTGATGGAAAAAACTATACATAGGAAAGAAAAGGGTGGAATCGGATTGTCTCGCAATCCACCCTTCTTGCAAGTCCAGTTATTGAATTTTGCTGACGTTAGCGCGGACTGCCGTAACAACGTTTTCGGGAAGCGGAATATAGCCCATTTTGGCGCTTAGCTTCTGTCCCTCGGTCAGCCCATACTCAACCATTTCACGCAGAATCCCGGCCTTCTTGGGATCGGGGTTTTTCTCATAAAACAGCATCCAGGTAAAAGTGGTAATCGGATAGGATTTATCACCCTCAGGATCAAGCACCCAAACAATGAGATTTTCCGGTAGCTGTACGCTAGCCAGTGTCGCCTGCCCGCTCTCCTCGCTCGGGTGCACATATTTGCCGGCTTTGTTTTGCAGATCGGCCATCAGTACCTTGGCACCCAAGGCGTAGCCATATTCAATGTAACCAATGGCACCGGGGGTTTGCTTGATAGTGGCGGTAACGCCATTGTTTTTGGGCGCGGCGACGATTTTATCGCTGCTCGGCCAGTTAACTGTTTTGCCGGCTCCGGGGCCATTCTTCCAGTCCGGGCTAATCGCGCTGAGATGACTGGTAAAAACAAAGGTCGTGCCGCTGCTATCGGCCCGCCGCACGACGGTAATAGGTAAATCCGGCATCTTCAGATCGGGATTTGCACTCTGAATCCGTTCATCATTCCATTGGGTGATTTTACCGAGAAAAATATCAGGATAAACATCACGCGGCAACTTCAATCCCTTTGGATTACCGGGAAGGTTGTAAGCAATTACAATTTCGCCGGCCGTCATCGGCAACAGGACGACGCCTTCCTTGACCTTGGCGATTTCCTCGGGTGTCATCGCCGCGTCACTGGCTGCAAAATCAACTGTGTGGTTGATAAAGTCCCGAATTCCGGCACCGCTGCCTTTCGCCTGATAATCGATGCTGGCGTTCTTGAGTGTTTTACTAAAGCTCTTGAACCAGGCAGAGTAAAGCGGAAACGGAAAACTGGCTCCGGACCCCGTCAATCTTATTGTTTCCTCCGCAGACGCGGGGCTGAGGCAGACCAGATTGAGAACAATCCCAAGCATGCACGTAAGTAAACCGACTCTTTTCATTGAATGACCCTCTTTAAAATTAAATGGATATATCGGACTTACATCATAAATCGGCAACATTACAAGATTATTACATAATAAAAACGAATCTGATTTCGTGGATAGGTATGCGTCTTGTCATTGAATTGTCATTAACGGTCATTATTATTTGCAAAATGACACTACCATCAGGCACATTGCGAGAATACGCTGAATAGTTACGAAATTTTAAAACTGATTTTTCGGGGTGCCCAGCGATCCCTGAAATCCTACAACAGGGTATTTTGAGGTTTAAGTTATAACGCCTATACCCCCATTGGAACTTCTTTTTATATGGCTTATGAGACCACTATGAATGCTGATAACGTAGATCGCCCAAATTCCCGCTCCCTAGAAATTATATTCAAGGAACATCTCGATAACACAATAGAGTGCGGCCAGGCTCTTAACCAGCTCTTCTTGAATCTTGGGGAACCTGACCAATATATAACGAAGGTAAAACATCTAGAAGAAAAGGGAGATAGACTTACAGCGGAGGCATACTGCGCTCTAGAATTTCTTACTTACTCCGAATTTATTCATATCATTGAACAGTTAGTCAAACGCCTGGATGATATTGTGGATGGAATTAATAATACTGCTCGACTTATTGATATCTGTCATCCAAGACAGATCGAGAATGCAGCGCACGATATTCTATCGACCCTGCTATCAATGATTGAAAATCTCAAGATAGAGATAGCGCATTATCCAGACAATGAGTTGGCAAGTATAAGAGCGTGCTGTAAGACGCTCAAGGGGAGCGAAGAAAATGCGGACGTAATCTATCATGATTGGCGGAAGAAACAGCGTCGAGTTCTCGTGCTTTCACTGATCGAAGAGAATAACTGGACCGAGATTCTGGGTGTCCTCGAACAAACGACGGATGCCGCTTATCATGCGGCACTATTGCTCGAGCGCATAGCCAGATATCGTCAAAAACAATAAGCCTGTCAACTACCTGCTTTCAGCACCTGTTGACGGGCAAAAATAATTCTAAGGAGACTTCCATGACTGCGAAAATACCCAGAGCATCTTCAGTGACCTCTGCCGACCATGAACATACACGGACTGGAACCAGTCCCGCTGCATTGAAGGCCGCTTTTCAGGACAACCTCAATTATGCTGTAGGCCGTCCGCTGGATATATCGACGCCCGAGGATCGCTATCAGGCCATTGCACTCTCGGTTCGTGACCGCATCATGCAGCGGTGGGTGAAGCAGGTTCAGCGATGGAATAGTCCCGATTTACGGCAGGTTTCATACCTGTCCGCAGAATTTCTGGTGGGACCTCGCCTGGGCAAGGATCTCCTTAATCTCGGGATCACCGAGAATGTACGTCAGGCGATGGCCGAAATGGACCTCAATCTTGAACAATTCGTGGGACTGGAAGAAGATCCGGGCCTTGGCAATGGCGGCCTGGGAAGGCTGGCTGCCTGCTATCTCGACTCATTGGCGGCCCTCGGATATCCGGCAATCGGCTACGGCATCCGTTACGAGTTCGGGATCTTCGATCAGATCATCAAGGACGGCTGGCAAGTCGAGGTCACCGACAAGTGGCTACGGTACGGCAACGTATGGGAAATCGCGCGTCCGCACTTTGCTGAAGTAGTCAAACTGGGCGGCCACACCGAGCCTTATGTCGATGAACACGGACAGTATCGCGTAAAGTGGGTACCGGGCCGGGTTGTGGTCGGTATTCCCTATGACACACCGATTCTCGGATATCGCAGCAACTCCTGCGCCCTGTTGCGTCTCTGGAGCGCCGAGGCGGCCCAATCCTTCGATTTTGCCGACTTCAACCGCGGCGATTATTATGGAGCGGTGGAGGAAAAAGTCTACTCTGAAAACATTTCCAAAATACTTTACCCCAATGACGAGCAGCTGCAGGGTAAACGTTTGCGCCTCGAACAGCAATACTTCTTCGTGGCCTGCTCCATCAAGGACATGATTCGCCTGTGCCTGCGCCGGGGATTGCCGCTTGACCGGTTCCACGAAATGTATTGCATCCAGCTGAATGACACCCACCCCGCCATCGCTATCGCAGAATTAATGCGGCAATTACTTGATAAGTATGCCATGCCTTGGGAGCAGGCATGGAACATTACTCAAAAGTCTTTCTCCTACACCAATCATACCTTGCTGCCGGAGGCCCTGGAAAAGTGGTCTCTGCCTTTGTTCGCCGCCGTCCTGCCGCGCCACCTCGAGATCATCTACGAGATCAATCGCCGCTTTCTCGATGAGGTTCGTATCAAGTTTCCGGGCGATGAGGGAAAAGTCGCACGCATGTCGATCATCGACGAGTATGGCGAAAAGTTTGTACGCATGGCCAATCTGTCGGTGATCGGAAGCCATGCGGTCAACGGTGTAGCTGAACTTCATTCCGCGCTGGTAAAGAGTCAACTGTTCTCTGACTTTTACACCCTGGCACCGGACAGTTTTTACAACGTGACCAACGGGGTGTCGACGCGACGCTTCATTGCATTGAGTAATTCGGGGCTGACCCGGCTGATCGATGAACAGATTGGCGAAGGCTGGTTGACCGATCTGTATCGCCTCAAAGAGCTCGAAACCCACTCGGGCAATGCCGGCTTCCAGAAAGCATGGTCGGATGTCAAACGGGCAAACAAAACACGTTTGGCGAAAATCATCCATGAAAGAACCGGCATTACGGTCGATCCTTCATCGCTGTTCGATATTCAGGTGAAGCGCATCCACGAGTACAAGCGCCAGCATCTAAACATACTCAATATCATCACCTTGTATCATCGTCTCAAATCTGATTCCAGGCTTGTCATTACCCCACGGACCTTTATCTTCGGAGGGAAAGCTGCGCCCGGCTATTTCATGGCCAAGCTGATCATCAAGCTGATTAACTCCGTGGGAGAGATCATCAATCGTGATCCTGATGTTCGTGATCTGATCAAGGTCGTTTTTCTGCCGGACTACAATGTCAAACACGCGCAGAACATCTACCCCGCCGCCGATCTGTCGGAACAGATCTCGACTGCCGGCAAGGAAGCCTCGGGGACCGGAAACATGAAATTCTCCATGAATGGTGCATTGACCATCGGCACATTAGACGGCGCCAACATCGAGATTCGCGAGGAGGTGGGTGCGGAGAATTTTTTTCTGTTCGGCCTGACCGCCGACCAGGTAGTAAAACGGAAAGCCGAAGGTTACCACCCCGCCGATTACTATCATGGCGACACAGAACTTAAAGCAACCATCGATCTTATTAACAGCGGTTTATTTTCCCATGGTGACACAGAACTGTTCCGGCCGATTACCAACCATCTCTTGTATCATGACGAATACTTGCTAATGGCGGATTACCGGACTTATGTGGACTGCCAGCAAGAAGTCGATCACGCCTATAGCGATCCCGCACACTGGACGCGCATGTCGATTCTGAACGTCTCACGCATGGGTAAATTCTCATCCGACCGGGCGGTTCGGGAGTACGCCGAACACATTTGGCATTTGGAACCTTTACACGAGGGCGAATAAGAACAGGGGCTTGTTTGAAACTCGATAGGCCGTAATGCCCCCCGATGACATCGCTGGTGCTCAGAGCATCAGCGCATGTTACGGAAAATTTGAAGGTATTACTTCTCTTCTTTATTTGTATCTTTTTGGTTATGCTTGATACAGCATCAATTCTTGTTCTGCTTCAAGCCAGTCCTCAAGTTCGTGACCCGGCTCAAAGCCTCTGCTTTCCGCCTTGAGATAGGCAAGTTCAGCAATCCTGGCGTCAAGGTCTTCTGATTTCAAGATATTGCTGGATTCTTCAGGATCTGAATTTACTTCTTGTTTAACGATTGTAGCCATCTTTCACCTTACTATTGCTAGATTAATTGACTGGCTTTGAGCCTTAGTAATGCACGGCAAAATCCAATCAGGAACATTGGATCATAAAAATGTTACATAAACATTACAATACCCTCAATATTGCAGGGTTTTTTAAAATCCGAATAAAAAACATACCCGTCATGGAGAATAATATCTTGTGAATAGCGGGTACCTTTAATAGTCCTTATTAATGAATGCTCGATTCGATAAGTTTTGAGACAGAATCATCAGAATCAGACACCGAGGCAATTCGTCATTCGTCTTCTCTGAATTCATCATTCTGTCATGAGCCTATTATAATCTTGCAACAGTTATAACGCTAATTACAGGGTGCGATATGCAAATTTTAAGATTGATGAAACTTGCTGATATTTTTACAGTTGGCAATCTGTGCTGCGGCATCGTTTCGATTTTGCTGGCTATTGATGGCCATTATGGTTTAAGTGCATGGCTGCTGTTTTTAGCGGTGGTGTTTGATGTGCTTGATGGAAAAATAGCCGGTTTACTGCATCAAAAGAATCTTTTTGGCAAACAGATCGATTCCATGTCTGACCTGGTATCATTTGGCGTTGCACCCGCATTGTTATATTACTCGATGAGTTCTCCCGGTGTTTTAGGTATTGCAGTGTCATTATTTTTTGTCGCCTGCGGTATGCTTCGACTTGCACGTTATAATATTTCTGAAGGAAGCGGTTTCGTGGGCGTGCCGATTACGGTAAATGGTGTTCTATTCCCCTTACTTTTTCTGCTTTTCAGCAGCTTTCCCGAAAGCCTCAAGTATTGGCCGATGGTCTTTTTAATTCAGGGTTTTCTGATGATTTCTACTGTTAAAATATCGCGGATATTCTGATTATGGATAACGATACCTTGATAAATCAAGCGAGAGACCTTTATGCTGCTTTATACGTCGAACAATACGCACGGTCCATCGAAAACAAAACCAGGTTTAACCGTCTTGATCACGCAGTAATATGTGCTTATTGCCGTTATCAACGTCGTTTAAACCGTTGCGTTTTGTGCTATCAGCATCGATTATATGACTGTTATCGTGACTTTTTGGGGGAAAAGCAGCGGCGCTGCCCCGCAGCAAATATTCACCTGACACCGAAGCGATAAACAAAGGAACGAATTAGGCCAAGCGGCGCATACTTTAGCGCTTTGATTACCTGGCTTATTTACCCGGAAATTCTTCAATTCCTGACTATCTCGCCGAAAATTTCGGCCTGATTCCTTATCTCAATATATTCCATCAAAACGCCGATAAAACATAAAAAAAGCTGTTTCCCCGAACGATTTCATTAAAAAGTCATATTAGTTCTATAGTATAGGTTTTTGCAACTCTTCCTGCTGACCCGAAAATCTCCATAGATCCGATTTAAAAAATCAGCACAGTTGATGGCTTGGATATCCCGCTATTGTCGAATTTAAACAAATACCATCCACGGGCTTATGACATTGAAAATTGCGTTCATCACTGATGCCTGGCATCCACAAATAAATGGCGTGGTGACAACCATCCAAAATACTTGTTCGGAACTGGAACGATCTGGACATCAAATTAAACTCATAACTCCGGATCAATTTAAAACAATTCCCTGTCCGAGTTATCCTTCAATTCGCTTAGCACTTGCCTGTTATGGAAAATTAACAAGGCACCTGGATGAGTTCAACCCTCAACGCATTCATATTGCCACGGAAGGACCTTTGGGAATGGCTGCGAGGCGATATTGTATACGACATAATCTGGCATTCACCACGTCATTTCATACCTTATTTGCCGAATACGTTAATTTGCGATTTAAAATCCCTTTATCGTGGGGTTACGGTTTTTTGCGCTGGTTTCATGCCCCGGCTAAAAAGGTCATGGTCGCAACTTCCTCGGTGGAATCAGATTTGCGTGCAAGAGGCTTTAAAAATTGTCTGGTTCGCTGGTCTCGCGGCGTAGATCCTGATTTTTATTATCCAAGGGATAAAGCTTTTCTATCACTGCCCCGGCCTATATCCATGTTTGTTGGAAGAGTAGCCATTGAAAAGAACATTGACGCCTTTTTGTCCCTGAATATTCCAGGGACAAAAATTGTGGTGGGAGATGGTCCGCAGTTGAAAGAACTGAAAGCCAAATTCCCGGACACGGTTTTTGCTGGTTTTCTGTCAGGGGAGCCCTTGGCCAAACATATCGCTGCCGCAGATGTGCTTGTATTTCCCAGTCGCACCGATACCTTTGGCATTGTCATGCTGGAGGCATTAGCCAGCGGCATACCTGTCGCTGCTTTTCCGGTAATTGGTCCAATGGATGTGATTACCAGCGATAAAGTAGGCAAGCTAGATGAAAATTTAAAGAAGGCGATCACTGATGCTTTGCAATTAGAAGCTCAGGACTGTAGAAATTATGCGCTAAAGTATTCCTGGGCTCATTGTACCGAGCAATTTTTTAATAATCTTGTCCCTGCTTTTGATGAGATTAAGCAACTGGAAAGTAATTCAATAGCCGAGCCTTTTGTAAAATAAATCCTGTTAAGCTCAAACCCTGAAATTGAGTCGTTTAAAACAAAGCGTCGCCAGCGATGCTGTAGGTGCTTTCGCAGGATCTGTCTATTCCACCCTCAGTTCAGGTTCGCCATGGATGCTCAGGTAAATCAGTGATACCAATAACTTTAACCCCTGCCTTGGCTACCTGATGGTCGTTGTCTACCGAACTGCCGCTGACCCCGATCGCACCAATCAGAACTCCATTTTCGTCGACGACAGGAACGCCGCCTGGAAAAGTAATCAGACCGTCGTTAGAGTGTTCAATACCATAAAGCGGCCCGCCCGGTTGTGATAACAGGCCGATCTGCCCCGTGTCCATGCTGAAAAAACAAGCCGTCCTGGCTTTTTTAATGGCAATATCGACGCTGCCTACCCAGGCGCCATCCATTCTGACGAATGCCTTTAAATCAGCGCCGGAATCAACGACAGCAATGCACATCCGCGTGCCGATTTTTTCTGACTCACGAATAGCCGCCTCCATCGCCTTCTCCGCCTGCTCGAGTGTGACATGCATAATTTTATTCCTCTCTGTCCAGCTTTCATTAATCAAAATTGATCATGGCAAAAAATCAATATTATTTCATAGAGTTATAGAGTCCGACGTTGGTAAAGCGACACAAAGTCCCCTCTCCCTTTGGGAGAGGGTTAGGGTGAGGGTATTACAAAGGCCGCTTTACCAACTTTGGCTCCTATATTCTACGACTGCCGGTGCAAATTATTCGCAATGACCAAATGATCATGCAAATAAACTGGCACAAACAAAATTCTACGCTCTTACCCGGGAAATTTTTATAACTATGGATAATTCCTTCAAACGGCGCATGATTTTGGCTAAATGTACGCGGTCTTTTACCGTTAAGGTGATTAAGTCAACGCAAACCCGGTCATCCTGATCGACGACGGTAACATTTTCAATGTTTGAACCCAATTCGGAAATGGTCGAGGCAATAGTTGCCAGTGACCCGCGCTGATTAAGCACAGTTATGCGGATTTCAGCAGGGAAATCGCCGGCGACCTCAGAACTCCATTCCACATCCAGCCAGCTGGTGTGCGTTTTCAGAAACACCGTACGATTACGGCATTCGTGATGATGCACCACAATACCCTTGCCTGGATTAAAATAACCTATTATTGAATCTCCCGGTATCGGTCTGCAGCATTTGGCCAGTGTAATCACCATGCCTTCTGTACCTTTTATAACCAGCGCTGTTTTCTGGATTTGATCAACGTCATTCAGCTTGATATTGGCATAAATATCATCCTGAGTTAGCCGTTTTGCGATCAAAAATGGCATTTTGTTGCCCAAACCAATATCTCCCAGCAAGTCGTTTAAAGACTGCATGCCTGTAACTTCAAGCAATGCCCGTATTCGACTTTCTTCGATATTTTCCAGCCGCAAATGCATGACTTGCAGTTCTTTATCTAACAAGCGCCGGCCTAAACTGATTGCTTCCTGCTGTTTAAAGTGTTTCAGAAAGTTACGGATACTTGAACGTGCTTTTGCCGTAATTACATAATTGAGCCAAAGCGGATTTGGTCTGGCCCAGGACGCAGTTATCACCTCTACTGTCATACCGTTTTCCAGTCTGGTTTGCAAGGGTACCAACTGTTTATCAATTCTGGCAGATACGCAGGCATTACCGATATCGGTATGCACAGCGTAGGCAAAATCAACAACTGTGGCGCCTTGGGGTATTTTAATAATGCCTCCCTTGGGGGTGAACACAAAAACTTCCTGCGGGAACAAGTCAACTTTTAAATTATCAATAAATTCGAGTGAATCTCCTGCAGACTTCTGAATTTCCAGTAAATCCCTTAGCCACTCGTTGGCGCGCGCCTGAAATTTTTCAGTTTTATCGTCATCGGATTTATACAGCCAGTGTGCCGCAATTCCCGATTCCGCCATGCGGTGCATCTCGTGAGTTCTGATCTGGATCTCAACGGGGACGCCATAAGGACCGATAACTATGGTATGTAAAGATTGATAACCATTGGCTTTAGGCAGAGCGATATAATCTTTAAAGCGGCCGGGAATAGGTTTATACAAATTATGAATGATGCCTAAAGCACGGTAGCATGTGTCAACATCATCGCAAAAGATCCTGAAGGCATAGACATCAAAAATCGATGATAACGATACTTTTTTTTGGAGCATTTTTTGATAAATGCTGTAAACGTCTTTTTCCCGTCCTGAAACATCACAATGCAGATCGACCTGATCCAGACGCATTTTTATCGCACTTTCAATGGTGTCGATAATTTTACTACGGTTGCCACGAGCTTTCTTTATAGCATTAGTCAATACGGTATATCGTAGCGGGTACATTGCCTCAAAACTTAGCGATTCCAGTCTGTGCCGGATTTTATTCATCCCCAGGCGATTGGCAATCGGGGCATAAATATCCAGCGTTTCGCGAGCAATCCGTCGTTTTTTCTCTGCCGGCATGACGCCTAACGTTTGCATATTATGCAGCCGGTCTGCCAATTTGACCAGGATGACACGCAGGTCTTTGCCCATCGCAAGAAACATTTTACGGACATTTTCTGCTTGCGCTTCTGCCTGACTCTGGGACTTGCCGTCAATTTTGGATAGTTTGGTAACGCCATCAACCAGCTCTGCAACTTCTTGGCTGAACTGTTCACCCAGTTCTTTTTTGCTGATTGATGTATCTTCAATGACATCGTGCAAAATCGCCGCCATGATGCCGCTGGCATCCATGCGCATTTCGGCGAGCGTAATGGCAACAGACACCGGGTGACAGATATAAGCTTCGCCGCTTTTACGAAACTGTCCGGCGTGCGCAGCCGCGCCAAACTCATAAGCGCGGATGCAATCCCTGACTTGATTTTGATCCAGATAACCGGACAAAGTCGTACATAAACGCTCAATCAGGTCGTCCTGAAGGCGTTTTGGTTCGACAGTGTCGGCTATTTCCAGCATAAACTTAAATATCAGAACATCGGATTGTGATTGTGCGTTTCACTAACCCGATGCAGCAGGTTAATGTTCTCTTCAGTCACATGACCTGCTGCAATTTCACGTAAAGCGAGAACTGTATCCTTATCCTTTCCACGAGGAAGAAATTCAGTCGCACCATGACTTAGTTGGCGCGCTCTTGCACCCGCTAGCAAAACCAGTTTGAAACGGTTTTCTACATGTTCCAAACAATCCTCGATAGTAACTCTGGCCATTTTTTTATCCTGCAAGTTATAGAAATCAGCCTGTTCGACCAGGCTGAAAGTTAATATGTTTCATTTATTCCCAAAATTTAACATAACGACATTGAAATAATTAATTAGTATATGAATAAAGACTAAATTAAACCACTAAGCTCGTGATTTTAAAATAGCGACTGCGGGTAGTTCCTTGCCTTCAAGAAATTCAAGGAATGCACCGCCGCCCGTAGATGTGTATGAAACCTGATCATTAATGCCGTATTTGTCGATAGCCGCCAGGGTGTCGCCGCCCCCGGCAATTGAAAATGCACTGCTTTCGGCAATGGCTGTTGCAAGTGCGCGTGTACCGTGACTGAATTGTTCTATTTCAAATACACCGACAGGACCATTCCAGACTATAGTGCCGGCTGACTTCAGTAACTCTGCATACTGTTTTGCAGTATCGGGGCCTATATCCAGAATCAAATCATCCGCTTCAACGTCTGCAACCTTTTTTATTGTGGCGACGGCAGTTTCTGAGAATTCTTTGGCGCAAACCACATCAACAGGGATGGGAATATCAGAGCCTGCTTGTCTGGCGGCGGCAATCAAGCGTTGGGCTTCTTCAATTAAATCGGCTTCATAAAGCGACTTGCCTACTGGAAAACCCGCGGCCGCGATGAAGGTATTGGCAATTCCGCCACCAACGATTAACTGGTCTACCTTTTCCGACAGTGATTTTAATACCGTCAATTTGGTAGATACTTTAGACCCTCCGACAATAGCCACCAGCGGTTTAGCAGGCGTTTCCAGGGCTTTACCCAGGGCCTCCAGCTCACTGGCCAGCAAAGGGCCTGCGCAAACAACCGGTGCAAACTTGGCCACACTGTGTGTTGAAGCCTGTGCTCTGTGGGCCGTACCAAAGGCATCCATTACAAAAATATCACAAAGAGCGGCCATTTTCTTTCCCAACTCATCACTGTTTTTTTCTTCGCCGGCATTGAAACGCACGTTTTCACAAAGTACGACTTCACCCGGCGTTATAACAATTCCGTTCAGCCAGTCTTTTTCCAGTCTGACCGGTTTGTCAAGCAGTTCTGACAAGCGTTCGGCAACGGGCTTCAACGAAGCTGCTTCATCATACTGGCCTTCAACCGGACGGCCAAGATGTGATAACAGCATCACCGCCGCTCCGGCTGCCAGGGCTTTTTCAATGGTTGGAACACTGGCCTGAATACGAATATCGCTGGTCACTTTACCGTTTTTTACCGGCACATTCAGATCCTGACGAATTAATACCCGTTTTCCTGATAAATCCAGATCAACCATTCTTTGTATCGACATATTTTCCTCTCCCGGTTTTGTGTATATTTACTGTGTGTGTTTCCATTTGATGGAGCAGCCCATGCTGGCTATCTGCTGTTCCGGGCCATGACCTGTTTCAGCGATCAGTTTCATGGCTTCAAACAGGTCGCGCCGGGTATCTGCCGGTGCGGTTTCCTTCCGGCTGGCATCAAGCCTGCCTCTATATTGCAATTCAAAGTCAGCATTATAACCAAAAAAGTCGGGTGTGCAGACAGCGCCGTACTGTTTGGCGACCTCTTGCGTTTCATCGAATAAATAGGGAAAGCCAAAATTCAGCTGTTCGGCGATCAACTTCATGTTGTCAAACGAATCTTCGGGGTACTCAGCCGGATCATTGGACATGATTGCTACAGACTCGATGCCAAACTGTTTTAGCTCACGAGTATCTCTGACAATCCGTTCCTGCACGGCTTTAACATAAGGGCAATGATTGCAAATAAACATAATCAATAAACCCTTTTCGCCCATACATTGTTGTAGCGGCCAGGTACGGCCGTCAACGCCAGGTAATTTAAAATCAATTGCTTTTTTGCCAAAATCACAGATTGGCGTTTCCAGTGATACCATCGTTTCTCCCCTCTATTTAATTTTATAAAACTTGTATAACAGGATATCTTTGTTTACGCAAGCGCTACTGTACAGCAAAATAAAAGTGTTTTTTATTTTTTTCACACGCCGTATACGCCGCTGGTTTTTGCCGGCACACAGGGATTTCTAATGCCTGTTGCTTTATTTCATGCCAAAATATGTCTTAATTTTAAGCGTAATATCGAGAAATTATGAAAATTGCTATTTTATCCCGTAACCCTAAATTATATTCAACCATGCGCTTGGTTGAAGCAGCACAGGCACGCGGGCATCAGGTACGGGTTCTGGATGTATTGCGCTGTTATATGAATATTACTTCGCATAATCCGTCCATACATTACCGGGGCGAAGACTTGACCGGATTTGATGCCGTTATTCCTCGAATTGGCGCATCAGTGACTTTTTATGGCACCGCAGTTTTAAGACAATTTGAAATGATGAATGTGTTCCCATTAAACGAATCGGTGGCGATATCGCGTTCAAGGGATAAATTACGCTCGATTCAATTGCTGGCCAGAAAGGGTATCGGCTTGCCTGTGACCGGTTTTGCCCATAACCCGGACGATATCGAAGATTTAATTTCTCAAGTCGGCGGTGCGCCGCTGGTGATTAAATTATTGCAGGGCACGCAAGGAATCGGTGTGGTATTGGCAGAAACCCACAACGCCGCAGAGAGTGTTATTCAGGCTTTCATGGGGCTTAATGCCAACATAATGGTGCAGGAATTTATTAAGGAAGCGGGTGGCAGTGACATTCGCTGTCTTGTAATAGGTGATAAAGTGGTAGCGTCTATGAAGCGGCAGGCTTCAACATGCGAGTTTCGTTCCAATCTGCATCGCGGCGGCACTGCCACATTAATACGTTTAACACCCGAAGAACGCTCTACAGCAGTACGTGCCGCAAGAATCATGGGATTGAATGTCTGCGGCGTCGACCTGCTGCGCTCCAATCATGGTCCGGTTATTATGGAAGTCAACTCATCTCCTGGACTGAAAGGTATTGAAGCTACCAGCGATAAGGATATTGCCGATATGATCATTCAATTTATTGAAAAACGCTTTGAGACGATGGAAACGGCAAAAGACAAATCACCGACCCGTACCCGGACCCGCGGCAAAGGATAATTTTGCGTAGCGGCGCAGGTTTGTTCGCAGTTGTCCAGCTTCCAGTCGAGTGCTGATGCAGTACATTGTTTATAGCTTCCTGATCAACTTTAATGTAAAACTATTGAAGCCAAGGATTAAAAAGCCCGGTTTTATGAATCCTCTCCATATCAGGCATGAAGTCAATACAGTAATATCTTCAAGTCCTTCATGGTAAAAATAAATGACATTTTTTGGAATCAGCACCCATTGGTAAACCGGTTATAGGAGCCAAATTTGGTAAAGCGACCTTTGTAATACCCTCACCCTAACCCTCTCCCAAAGGGAGAGGGTACTTTGTGTCGCTTTACCAACGCCGGACTCTATAATTCCTGGTAAATTTTATGATAAAAAGTCAGCTCTATTCAATCAATCCGGTACGGCTCCATATAAATTGACTCGACTCGGCGGCCGAGCATTAACACGTACCCGTTATAGCGTTCATTGCCGGTCGATGAAAACTCAAACAGAAATGATCGCCGTACCTGCATTTTTCCTGTTTTATCTCTTTTCAGCCGGATGCCATTTAACGCAACATAACCATCCAGCATCTGCACCTCCATAGCCAAACAATGGTCTCTGACTGTTGCCAGCGCAATCTCCTTGACTTTCTGGGCGTTAAACCAGTACCCATATGCCAAACACATAAAACATATTAAAATAATATCATTTAACATAGTTCAGGATTTGATATAAACAACTACAATCATCCATTCTACTAAAGTTTTAGCATGAAACATTGTAATTGCTCATTAGTTACAGGCAATCTTTGCTAGACCTGCCAGGTTTTAAAAACCTTGCAGGTCTAAATCCAGAAAATAATGAGAAGTTGCGAAACCTTTCCTAATCTAGGGAGAAAATATGAAACTTCCCGCAACCGGTGCTTGTCTTTGCGGCTCTGTTAGTTATGAAATTTCAGCTGAACCCGTCGCCTGCGTGAACTGTCATTGCAGGACATGTCAAAAAGCGACCGGGGCGCCTTATATAGCCCTTCTGTTTGTGCCTGCATCTGCTCTAACAATACGCGGTAGCTATAAGGAATATGCGACTATTGCTGCAAGCGGAAACACGTTGTATCGTGCTTTCTGCTCTGAATGCGGAACTTCTTTGTTTGGAAGAAACAGTCACTTTACTAAAATTCGGCCAGTCGCTGCAGCAACCCTTGATGACCCTGCTATCTTCAAACCCCGGAAGGATATGTGGGTAGTAGACGCCCAGCCTTGGGATTTTATGAATCCTGACTTACCTAAATGTGCCGGCAATTTTTGGGAATAACTTAAGGTAATGCAATTTGATTAATTTTATTGATTATATGGAAAACAACTATGCACTCTGAACTTGGCACAATCGAAATACAGCCTGAATCAGCTCACAAGTATTCTGTAATATGGCTGCATGGCCTGGGTGCAGATGGACACGATTTTGAAAACATCGCTCACGAACTGCGTTTAAATGCGGAATCTGCCATTCGTTTTATTTTTCCCAATGCACCTGTTCAACCTGTCACCATTAATGGCGGAATGGAGATGCGCGCCTGGTACGACATTTTGCAGATGTCACTGGAACACAAGGTTGATATAGCAGGAATTTATCAATCAGCAATATTGATAAGCCGGCTCATTGATCAGGAAATGAATAAAGGTATACCCTCTGAACAGATTTTACTCGCCGGGTTTTCCCAAGGTGGTGTGATTGCACTGCATACCGGGTTAAGATACCCGCACAAACTGGCAGGCATCATTGCTTTATCGACTTATTTACCGGCCCTTGAACAATTAAAAACTGAATGCTCGTCCGCTAACAACACCACGCCGATATTTATGGGACACGGTATACTGGATCCGGTTGTTGCCATTGAATCGGGTAAAGCCGCATTTAATGCGCTTCATGCCCTTGACTACAACGTTGAATGGCATGATTATCTAATGAAGCACTCTGTTTGCATCGAAGAACTGGGACATATTTCAACTTTCATTAATAATGTTTTCACTTAAACGCGCACGAAATAACATCGCCAATAAAACAGCGTAGGGGCGGATTTATCCGCCCAAGGCGACTGAAGCATCTTGCTAATCAGCAGCCCTTTTGAAACAGACATAAAAAAAGGGCGTGCCGGTTCCGGCACACCCTTTTCTAAAGCCAAAAATCTAGGCCTTTACTGCATCGGCTACTTCATTAAATGCTTCGACTTTTGTTTTTCCGATCTTGATCAAATCAACGCCTGTATCAACAAGCATTTTGCAAAGTCCGGGGATTTTGTAAACAAGCAAACATAAATAACCAACTACTGGAATGGCAATCAAAGCCCCTATAAAACCATGAATACCTATAACCCCCATCAATTTTATAAGCAATGCAATTGCATCAAGAGGCAGTAAAATCAAAGCGCCGAAGTAGGTTATCACCGTGAATGTAAACACTACAAAAACAACAAACTGAAGCAACCTTACCAACGCAACATTAACTTTTTTCATATATTTTAAACCGCTCCCGGCGCCTGGTTTGGGAAATATAAAATCCCCACTTTTTTAAAATGAAATATTATACCTTTAAAGCCCTCAAAATCATTTATTTTTTACTCAGGTTCTTTTCGAACAAACAAGCGGTACAGAATGGAACCGGCAATAAAACCGCCCAAATGGGCCCACCAGGCTACATTAACCTTGGTACCTTCAAAAATCACTGCAGTTGTTGCATTATGCAATTGAAGCAGTACCCATAACCCCAAAAAAGCAATGGCCGGCACATGAAACACCATCGGTGGAAAAAACACAATTACGCGTTCAAGCGGGTATAGGAAAAAATATGCCGCCAACACGCCCGCTATTGCACCCGAAGCGCCGATAACAGGAATAGTAAGCATGGGATCAAAATACCACTGCAAAATTGACGCAAAAACTCCACACACCAAATAAAAAACCAAAAAAGGGAGCCGCCCCATTCTGTCTTCGACATTATCGGCAAAAATCCACAAGAACCACATGTTGACAACCAAATGCAGCCAACCTGCATGTAAAAACAAGTTGGTCACAAATGATAAATAACCATCGAAAGGCAAACCTGAATAAGAACTGGAATATCGCGCAGGGACCATGCCATAACGATTAAGCAGTGTGATGGCTGTTTGATCGGGCATTAACTGCATGGCAATAAAAATGCTGATGCAGACTGCCATTATCCCCCATGTCACATAAGGTTTTGAATAGCAAGGCGCAGTATCTCTAATCGGTATCATTGTTCCTACCCTGTAGTGTGTTGAAATAACATTTTGCAAAGCTTAACAGCTAAAACCCGATTAGCAATGCTATGTGATTTAAATCATAACCCTGAAAACAAAAAGCTTATAATACCAGCGATCATTTGCATTTCATCACCTGCGTAACCGCAGCAACTACTCAAGATTCATGCCGCCTAATTCAACAGACACCCCGCCATCATTTTCAAGTTTATCACTGGCCGAACCGCTGCTCATGGCAGTCAGCAAGCTGGGCTTTATGCAACCCACTCCTGTCCAGCAACAGGCCATTCCGCCAGCTTTGGAGCACAAGGATTTGCTGGTCAGTGCCGAAACAGGCAGTGGTAAATCTGCCGCATTTCTATTGCCTGCACTACACCATCTGCTTACTTTACCCTCCAGAACATTCGGCACACGCGCACTCATACTCGCGCCGACTCGCGAACTGGCGCAACAGCTTTTCAAGCAAAGCCAGCAATTAGCCGAATTCACAGACCTTAAAGTTGGCATCATTACCGGCGGCGATGACTTCAGGCTGCAGCAGAACATGCTTCGAAAAAATACGGAAATCGTGATTGCAACGCCGGGGCGTCTTCTGGAACTGATGGAACAGGACTCACCAAACTTCAGCCATCTTGAAGTGCTGATTCTGGACGAGGCCGATCGTATGCTGGATATGGGTTTTAGTGAAGATGTGCTGACCATCGTCAAAAGCTGTAATGCACAAAGGCAAACATTGCTGTTCTCTGCCACGCTGACGCATTTTGGCGTTATCAAAATGGCTGACAAGATCCTGAAAAATCATGAAATTGTAGCATTAAATACGCTGTACGACGGGCACCGCAACATCGAACAGCAAATCGTACTGGCTGACGATAATGATCATAAACAGAAATTGCTAGCCTGGCTGTTGCTTAATGAAACCTATGACAAGGCGCTGGTCTTTACCAACAGCAGAATTCAGGCGAACACTCTTCGGGGCCCGTTGCGGGGACAAAAACTCCGCGTCGGCGTACTCCACGGCGAAATGGATCAAAAAGACCGCAACCGGATGATGGCCTTATACCGTGCCGGCGAAGTTAACATCATGATAGCTACAGACCTTGCCGCCCGCGGCTTGGACATCAAGGGTATCAACCTGGTTATCAATTTTGATGTACCCAGAAACGGCATCAATTATATACACCGTATAGGCCGTACCGGCCGGGTCGATGAACTGGGACTTACAATAGCCCTGGTAAAAAGCACAGAATGGAATTTAATGTCAGGTATTGAGCGTTTTTTGAAGCAGAAATTTAAACGCCGGACTATTAAAGAGCTGGAGGGAACATATCAAGGCCCCAAGAAACTTAAAGCGTCTGGAAAAGCGGCTGGCGTTAAAAAGAAAACAGAACCTAAAAAAACTGTCGCGGAAAAAGTCAAAATACGTCACAGAGACCAGAAAAACATCGGCAAGAGGCGCGTGCCCACTAATAAAAGCTCTTCAGACCAAGGCGGCAGATAGTCGAAATACTGATAACTTCAGACCCGTATATCGTGTTCTCCGGGATACCTGAGCTTTATCCTCTCACCGGTTTCTTTTCAAGCTTTCTTTGTAACGTGCGCCTGTGCATGCTTAAAGCCCGGGCAGCAGCCGAAATATTACCATCATACTGCATGAGTACTTTCTGTAAATGTTCCCATTCCAGCCGTTTTACCGATAAGGGATTTTCACTAATCGAAACCGATGGGTCGCCTTCATTTTTCTTGAGGGCATTGACAATTTCATCCGCATTAGCCGGTTTGGTCAAATAATGTATGGCGCCCAGTTTTATCGCTTCAACTGCTGTGGCAATACTGGCGAAGCCGGTCAGCATAACACAGGCGGTATTATCATCTAAAGAAATCAGCTTCTTAACCAGCTCAAGACCGGATTCATAGCCAATACGCAAATCAATCACCGCATATTCGGGTAGATATTGCTCGGCAAGAGCGATACCTTCTGCTACATTGGTAGCGACCAGTACCTCATAGCTTCTTTTTTCTAAGGCGGACTTCAACACGTTACAAAATGTTTCATCATCATCCACAAGCAGCAGACGCGGTTTATCCATTTCATGAATAGTCATTATCAGTCTCTGTATTTAAAAGTGGTAAAGTGATTTCCACGCAGGCGCCATTCGGTTCACTGTTGTAGAGTTGAATTTTACCGCCCAGGCGATTAATTGTAGAATAGGTTAAAAATAGCCCTACACCCAGGCCACGTTTTTTGCTGACCACCGGGTGCTTGCCGGCCAAATCGACTAAATCTGAAGGAAAGCCTGGGCCAAAGTCGCGAATCTTGATAGTCATATAACTTTTATCCCAGGTTGCGTGGAATTCAATACCCTGTTCAACAGGGGATGCCTCGGCGGCATTATTTAAAATATTAATAATAGAATGTGTCAATGTCCGTTCGGCAATAATTTTAGCTTCTATTGCAACATCAGGATCTATTACACAGTTTAGTTTTGCTGCCGGCTTGTGCGCACGCCATTGATTAATCACACTATCGAGATAATCAGCAACAAGTATCACGCTGCCTGATTCGGCGCGCATTTCACCGGCAGAGGCTGACATTACCGACAGCGTTTCCTTGCAGCGGTTAATTTGCTGTTGCATGATCAGCATCTTTTCGTACAGATCAGGGTAGCGATGACTCGGGTACTCCTGTTCCAGCTCGTGAGCCACTATCGCAATAGTGCCTAACGGAGTTCCCATGTCGTGAGCCGCACTCGCGGCCAATGTGCCCAATGCGATAACCCGCTCATCTCTTAACGCATTTTCCCGGGCCTCAGCCAGACTCCGCTCCTGATCCTTGAGGGTCCTGGCCAGCTCAACAACAAAAAAAGCGACCAGGCCGGCGCTAAATACAAAACCAAACCACATGCCAAACATGTGTAAACTGAAATAACTTTTGTCATTCATGATATGAGCGTGTTGCAACATTTGATAGCTCTCTATATCTGAATGCAGCAACGGCGCCGGGTCGGGCATATGAGGTTCTATAGACGGCAAGGGAACATTAAAAGCGATCAACATCGTATAAAGCGATGTAGTTAAAATCACCATATACCACGCATAGGCCTGCGGCAGCATAATTGCTGTAATAATAAGAGGCAATAGAAATACCCAGGTGATTGGATTTGAAGCGCCTCCAGTCAAATATAATAACGCTGCTATGGCGAAGACATCGATTGATATCTGCGAAAAAATCTCCAATTCCGTCACTGGCTCATCAGTCTCAAGGCGCATTGACGTATAGAGATTGACTGCCACTGTCGCTAATACCACTAACCAGAGCTGCTGCTCCGGCAGATTAATATTAAGACCATATATCGATAAAATGATAAGCATCCCCTCACCCATCACCATCAGGTTTCTGAGAATAAATAACCACTTCAAATTTTGTTTGGCAGAAATTTCCGTTTTTGGTGAAACATGTGAAAGCATTTTTTATTAATTAATTATTTTAATTATTTACTGTCTGGGAGAGACAAAATACAAGGGTTAAAGGCAACAACATTATTAACATTCACCTTATACCTTAATATATGTATATAAGCTGCGACAATATGTCACATTTTTATTTGCAATAACTGTTGCTATTATTAACCTAACTTCAAAGCTCTTGATAGAGTTTTAAAGCTGAAAGTTGCGTTATATCACTCCTAATAAGCCTTGAGGCGGTTTTTTTTAAACCGCCTTTTTTTTGTGCTGTCATCATACACTAATCAAAATCCACACCCAGCCCGCCCAGACCACAATAACCCATCGGCTCTTTGGCAAGATATTGCTGATGATAATCTTCGGCATAATAAAACGCGCTTGCCGGCATAATCTCGGTAGTTATATGATTAAACCCTGCTTTCGTGAGCTGCTGCTGGTAGTGTTGTTTTGATTCAAGCGCTTCCTCCAGTTGTTCCCGGGTGCAGGTATAAATACCAGACCGGTATTGTGTCCCGATATCATTACCTTGTCTCATGCCCTGAGTAGGATTATGTGATACCCAGAACAGCCGGAGTAACTTACCGTATGATATTAATGCTGGATCATAAATAACTTTTACAACCTCATTATGCCCGGTTAAACCGCTGCATACTTCATCGTAAGCCGGATTGGGCGTGTAACCGCCGCTATAACCGACCGCAGTACTGAATACACCTGGAAGTTGCCAATACTTTCGCTCAGCCCCCCAAAAGCAGCCCAGGCCAAATAGAGCCTGTTCCATACTGGCAGGAAACGGCGGCACAATTGGGTTGCCCGTTACGAAATGTTTATTGGTAACAGGCATCGGTATGTCTCTGCCCGGCAATGCATCTGCAGGGCTGGGCAAGATAAGTTTTTTTGATGATAAAATCATGGTTTATGGTATTTTGGCACAGTTGTTCAGAACCGGGTTACGTTAAGTTTACTAAGTGCAGCACCTATTTTGTATTGACGATCAGGCTCTCAATGACATTTGAGAATATAAATATATTACAAACGCATCAATATAACTAATGAAAACAGGTGCTGCACTAATATTCCGGCATTATAACAAAGCATATAGGAGCCAAAGTTGGTAAAGCGACCTTTGTAATACCCTCACCCTCTCCCAAAGGGAGAGGGTACTTTGTGTCGCTTTACCAACGTCGGACTCTATATACACATACAGGAAAGTCATGACAGAGCACGATTTATTACGCCGTTTTTTATTTGAAGACTTGGGTATTCGCGGTGAATGGGTCAAACTGACAGCGAGCTGGCAAGCGGCTAAACAGCATCAACAAGGCCCTCTGAATGCGCAACTGCTATTGGGACAGGCGTTGGCCGCTGTTGTCATGTTGTCGGCAACCATTAAATTTAACGGCTCGATGATACTACAGGCGCAAGGTAATGGTTGCATTAAAACACTGGTTGCACAGTCTACACATAATCGAAAGATACGCGGGTTGATACGCAGTCATGATCAAGTGCCGGCGGGATCGTTAGAAACCCTGTTTGGACAGGGACACCTGGTTTTAACCATAAACACAGACAATACCCAACCTTATCAGGGTATTGTATCGCTGCAAGGTAGAAATTTGGCTGCCGCCCTGGAAACCTATTTTGAACAATCCGAGCAGCTTAAAACCCGCTTGTGGCTGTTTGCCAGTAACACCCATGCAGCAGGCTTGTTATTGCAAGAGCTGCCAGCGCAAAGCAGCAACAAGGCTGATTGGGAACGAATAGAGATGCTGGCAGACTCGATCACTGAACAGGAATTGCTGGAATTGGACTGTGAATATGTATTGTACAGATTATTTAATGAAGAAAAAGTAAGACTGCTTGATCCCGGGCCGGTTGAGTTTCAATGCACCTGTTCCAAGGCAAAAATCGAAAGAAACCTGTGTGCGCTGGGCAGAGAGGAACTGGACGACATTTTAAAGGAGCAGGGAACCATTCAGGTATGCTGTGAGTTCTGTAGTAAAAAATATCTTTTTGATAGTGTTGATGTGGCAGGACTGTTGTCTCACGAAAGCGTGGCCAATCCATCTGAAACGCGGCATTAATTGAATGACAAAATGAAACGATTTCTTTTATTAATCCTGTCACTCTGGAAGCAACAATTAAAACTCTATTTCGTTGCCGCCTTGATAGGGGCGATTATAGGCGTTTTGGTGTTGGCTCCAAGCTACGATTATGTTGATTCACAGTTACATACAGATAATGGTACCTCATCAATCGAATATATGTTGGGCCAGTTCAAAGAATTGTTAAAGGGAAATATTTTCCAAAATAACTTGATGCTGTTTTATGCAGAAATTGGCGCAATGCTGGGTCTGTTGACAATAGGCATATACAGTTTTCTGCATAAGCGCTTAATGCGAATTGAACTGTTAAAAATGGAGCTGAATAAGGATATGCCTTCAATCATTCAGCAAGGAGAAGGGCCTTTTCTGGAGTTTAAATCCACATTTCGCTGGGACATGGAACAATCGCGCACTAACCGGCTGCTTGAAGGCGTTGTACTAAAATCAATAGCAGGATTTCTCAATAGCAAACATGGAGGAACGTTGCTGATCGGCGTTTCAGATGATGGCCAGATTATAGGCCTGGAAAACGATTACCAAACGCTTAAGAAGCAGAATCAGGATGGATTTGAACAGATCATTATGACAGCAATAGCAGCTAATCTTGGCGCAGACTTGTGTTCGCATGTGAGTATTTTATTCCATGTTATAGATAATAAAACCATCTGTCGGCTGATTGTTACTCCATCTGTCAGACCGGTGTTTTTAAATCAAGGGAACAATCCAAAACTGTATGTCAGGACAGGCGGTGCAACCCGGGATTTAAACATTCAGGAGGCACTGGAATTTGCGCCAATCAGATGGAATCTGACCAGGCATTAAGGGCGGCATAAGTCAATTGGTGACATAAATTCGTAACAATAAAAAACTTGCTGATTTTTCAAACAAAATGATAGCATTCTGGCTGAATTATAGGTTGGTAAAGCGACCTTTGTAATACCCTCACCCTCACCCTAACCCTCTCCCAAAGGGAGAGGGGACTTTGTGTCGCTTTACCAACGTCGGACTCTATACTATCGGCGGTTTTGCTGCCAACGGCTATGGCGAGCATTCACCGGGTGGATACTCTTTGTTAGCGGCACTGGTGACAGAAATTGTCATGACCATGATGTTTCTGTTCATCATCTTATCGGTTACCCACAAAAATGCGCCAAGTGGCTTTGCCGGGCTCGCCATTGGTCTGTGTCTGACCTTGATCCATTTAATCTGCTTCTAAATAAGTATGAAAACCTACGCATTAGATAATTCGCTTTCCGTTGATAGGTTTTTCAACCTGCAACTGGAATCCTGGTTGAGCAGTTTCAACCGACAGGCGCAATCATTCAAAAACGTTGCGCAACGGCTAAGACTCGCGACTACTTCTGCCCGAAGATTCGATAAAGTCTGTTTGCGCTTGCGCACAAACGAACTTGTCAGTAGTAATGCGGCCCTAGACGTAAGCAGAAAACTTTTCTGCCTGTGGAAAAACATTTTCCAC
>JAGXGJ010000131.1 GCA_024636875.1 Methylococcaceae bacterium
CCGGAAGGTCAAGTCAACTGTAAGAAGATTGACTGCACGAAATCAAAGCCTATTTTTAATTTTTTAAAAAAGGAGAGTTTCGTGCGGGGTATAGACCTGAAAATAGATGATATTTGGGGTCTTGACTTATTTATGACAGGTTGGGTAACGGCTTTATCGTTGCCCAACATTATGACGGTCGTAATCGAGACGCCGACGGGTTTACCCAACATCATCGACATATTTCTTCATGGAAATGTCGGGCTCGAAAAGATGTGCCCGACCTAGCTGCTCATAGGCATTTAATTTGATTGGATTAATTTAGGTGCTTAAAAATATGCCATAATTAGAGGGAAATATTGATAGCCCCCGTGTTACTTGAACAGGGGATAAATACCGCTTATCTCGAATAGCCTTACTATTTGAAATGCATTCAGCAACTAATTTATCTAACCAAGTGGACTCGATGAAAATATCTTCCTTTGAATACCATGATGAAAAGCAACCTGGCTGGAATTACGCCAAAATTCAGTTTCACTCAATAAATTTATTCGTTGGAGAAACCGGATCAGGGAAGACTAGGTTACTAAATACAATTTTTAATATAGGTGTATTTGTTACTCAAGGATCAAGATTCATGGGAGGTAAGTGGGAAATATCTTTTGAAAGTAATGATGCAAATTACAGATGGAAATTTGAGGGTGGGCAATCTGAAGAAGGCAAAGGTGTTGTTTTAAGCGAAGAACTGGTGGAAATCAGGGAAAATGAAGACGATAAGATAATCGTCCAAAGAGGTCCTGACTTCTATTTTAACAACACACTATTACCAAAGCTAGCCAGTGGAATGTGCAGTATATTCCTGCTCAAAGAAGAAACTGTCATAGCTCCTATATATGAGGTCTTCTCAAGAATAATGCGCCGTTCCTTCTCAGATGAAAGCCTAAAGCAACCGCTTGCCTATTCTAATGTACCATTAGAAATTGAAAATGCGCTAAAAGTTAAAAAATCTCTTGAGATAATGTCCAAGCATGAATTAACAGTGAGTTTAAAGCTATTTTTTCTAAAGATGTACTTTAAGCCGTTATATGAAGAATTATGCAGTTTCTATAAATCCATTTTTCCAGTCATCGAGCACTGTGAAATTACTGAGGCTTCAAGTGTCAAAGTACACGTTCCTTTGAGTGGGCGTATTCCAGTTTTTGCAATAAAAGAAAAACATGTAAATCAACTCATTGACTTACAAGAGCTATCTGCAGGTATGCAGAAAGTTCTACTAATCATGACAGACATAATCGCTCTACCACCAAATAGTCTTTACTTGATTGATGAATACGAAAATTCCTTGGGAATTAATGCAATCGATTTTCTACCTTCATTTCTTGCTGACCATGGAACCAATAAGCAGTTTATTATTACCACACATCATCCATATCTTATAAATAACATGCCAATAGAAAATTGGCAGATATTTCATCGCAAGGGATCAAATGTCACGATAAAAAATGGAAACGAGTACGTCGAGAAGTTCGGTCAATCAAAGCAAAAGGCGTTTATTCAACTTATAAATGACCCCTTCTATTCTGAAGGTTTGCAATGAACTATTATGTGGTTGTAGAGGGATCAGTAGAAAAAACAGTATATTCCCAATGGATTCCATTAATTAATCCATCTTTGAAACAGATTCACTTGCTAAATGAGGCAACCCAAGATACTTTTATCATATTTAATGGTGGCGGATTTCCCAGTATTCTGGGAATGATAGATGATGGTATAGCCGACTTGGAGGAATTAGAGAAAGACTTCCAATTAGTCATAATCATAGATTCTGAGGATATGACCCGGCAGGAAAAATTTGATGAGATAGATACATATATCCGAGGCAAAACAGTCATGTTAAACATCAAATACAAGATTATTGTACAGCATTTTTGCTTCGAAACGTGGGCACTTGGAAATAGAAAAATTGTATCATCGAATCCTAATAATCCTGAACTTATACGGTATTTGAAGCATTTTCATGTGCGAAAAAATGATCCAGAGCTACTAACTTGCATCTCAGTCGAAGATGGTAACCGGGCTCAATTTGCTGAAAAGTATTTAAGAAAATTACTTCAACAGAAATTCCGCCTTACATATACCAAACGGAATCCAGCAGCAGTCGCACATCCAACTTATTTCAATGAATTGAAAAAACGGTTTGAGGACACAGGACACATTAATAGTTTTAACGTATTGTTGGCAACTTTTACCATATAATTAATTATCCTCCTTCCTTTCGTCAATACCTTCACCAAACGTCAATAATGATCCACATGCTAAATGAATAAAAAAGAGATAAGCACAAAAGGTAAGTATAGTGAATGGGTAATGCCGGTTTTGTCGGCAATTTGATGATCTCTATCCATTACCCTGTTTGAGCCTCTATAGCGCCAAGCCGTTTAGGAACTTTCTTACAATCAATAAATGGGGTCAAATAATTGGGATCAGGTTAACTTTAAATATCCTATAGTCGGAATACTCATACCCATTTATAGCCTCCCGCCTTAATATCACCGATGCGTCGCATCCCAAACCGGCTGCAACAAAATCTGGCAGCGCCGCTCAAAAGCTTCGCCCAACACCATCCCCATGTCAGCCACATTGGAATAAAGCCTTCTGAGTTCAGGCTCGAAGGGTTGTTCAACCGCTCTGGCCAACTGATCTTTTGCGGCATCCAGCGCTGATTTGCTTGCCCGGTTGCCATTTGCCAATTTATGGGCCTGTTTAACATAAGCCAAGGCTGCTTCAACAAAAAACGCATCCGGCTGTTGTTGACCCCTCTGGTAAATGTCTATCAATATAGGCAAGTGATCGGACCGGCAATAATCGGGCAATAACACCAGATTTTCATCGGTGCTCAGCAAAAACGTAGTCTGCTCCTGAACTTGATTAATAAGGCAGTGATGCAGCAATGTGCAGACAAAATCCTTGCCCTTGAGATCGGCATAGCGATAAAACAGGCTGCCGTTTTCATAACGATGAGTCAGATTGCCTGCCAGACGATAGTTTCCGATTTTAATATCGACGGGTAAATCGTCCAAGGGCTTGCCCGGATTTGTTTCCTTTATGCGTTCGACAAACTCATTAATCACTTCCTGTTGCTGGTCAAACTCCAGTTCTCCCAATGCGCCTGATAGCCATCTACCTTGTGCCTGTATCTTTTTTACCGATAGCGATGCGCCGTTTAAGGCTTCCTGTATCCATTCATGATAAATTGAGTAAGCTTCCATTCTATCAATGACAAACGGTTCGCGTTCTTCGGCATCCGCCTCAATACCGTTAAAACGTAGATCCATTTGCCGCCGCAAAAAAAAGCGCTGCGGATGCCGGAAAAAACTGAACAGATCGCTCAGATCAATAATTTCTTCGGCTTCGGTGTTTATTGTCCCTTGCCACCAGAGAGCAGGCGCAGCTTTTGGTAGTGATAATGCTCCGGCGGTTTTGCAGTCGGCCTCGGAAAAACTGAACAAATCCGGAGTGCCATCAAAATAGCGCGGACTGAAGGGCTGCATGGGTTGCCGTGTAACCAGATCTGAAAGCTGGTAACTTTCCTGCAAAACCTCCAGTAATTCACTGATGCACACGGAAGGAGGAATAGCCTCATTGTGGCTGATCGATTGCCCGATATAGGTAATTATCAACTGCTGTCTGGCGGACAAAAGGATTTCCAGAAATTGATAACGGTCATCCGCACGCCGTGAGCGGTCGCCTTTGCGAAAATTGTGAGTCAGCAAGTCAAAAGTCGGATTGCGGTCAATCTTGGGAAATTCACCCTCATTCATCCCCAGTAAGGCAATTACCTTGAAGGGAATGGATCGCATAGGCAGCATCGAGCAGAAAGTCAATTGCCCGCGCAAAAAACCATTGGCTGATTTGTGTTCGGCAATCATGCCTTCCAGCCATTTAACGATCACTTGCAGCTCTACATTATCATGATGCACAGAGGTCAAATCAGTGGATAATTCTGCCAATAGTTCGTTAAGCTGCTGACGCTCAACCGGCTCTGCATTCGCCAATAACTGATCGGCGAAATAATAGAGCTGCGTACCCCAGGCCTTAAGTGTTTTCGGCTGCTTTAATTCCGTGCCGGCTTTAAACAACAACTGCATAAAATCATATAAACCGCCCAACGCCAGTGCAGATGAGCCTTCAATATCGATATAAGGCAATACATCGCCAATAAAATCCTCATCGTTGCACACCGCATAACCCATCAGCAATCTATCCAGCGACGCTTGCCAGGTGTTTTCGTTAAATTCAGGCAGTCCGAGTTCCTGCCTGTGTTTTGCCGACTTGCCCCAGCGTATATGGGTATCCTGTATCCAGTGTTTAATCAATTCCAGATCGGTTTCAGACAAACCAAAACCGGGATATACCACCGGTTGTTCCAGTAAATCCAGCACGCTCTGCCAGCCAAAGCGGCTCTGGCTCAAGTCCAGAAAACGGATAAAAGCATCCAGCGCATCGTTGCTCAAACGCAGGCTGCGATCGGCAACGGCGTGCTGAATATCGGCAAATACCGCTGAAATAAACGGCTCGTACACCTGAATATCGGGAGCCATCACGACAATATCACGCAATTCCAGTGCAGCATTATTTTCCAATGAGTATAACAACTGATTTTTTAATACCTCCACTTCGCGCATTCGGGAATGACAGGCGTGTATGCTGATGGAATCATCTTTTTCTATAAATTGTTTCTCTGCTGAACTATCGATCCCGTTATTTAAAATATCGTTTTGCAAGCGTTTCAGATTATTCCGCGCCTCGCTCAACTCAAAGCTTTCCGGTTCAAAATCAAACTGCACCTGCTCCAGCAGCATTTCCTGAAATTCACGTCCTTGCTGACCCAACACCGGCAACAATGGATGGCCGGCAAAGTTTTCATCTTCGGCTCGCTGCCGTTTGCTTGCCAGATCGGCCCAAAACGTCTGCGCCGGATTAAGCAAAAAAAGATGCAGTTGGCAATGTTTCGATAAACCTTCCAGGTAGCTCAAAAATAGCGGCGGCATCGTATTAATTCCGAAAACCGAAATGCGTTCCGGCAAGGATCGGCTAAATGCGCCTTCTTCTGCGGCATTTAACTTGGCTATTACATCCAGCCATAATGAGCCTCTGTGTTTATTGCCGGTCTGCGCGCTTATCTGTTGCCAGAGCGCTTTTTGCCAGCGCTCTGTTGCCGTGTGATAGAGTGTTTCATTTCTCTGCCAGCCTGCCAGCATATCGGGACGCATCATCTGATACTGGTCGAAAATCTGCGCCAACTGCTGTGCTAACTGGTAGCGTTTTAAAGCGAAATTTTCGCCCGATAAATACTGTTTTACCGGCAAACTTTCGTCACTATCCAGCCTGCGCAATAATGCCTCAATTCGCCAAAGCATCAGGTTGCGGTCAAAAGCCGCATCCTTTAGCCTGCTGTCTATTTTTTGCGCCAGAGAACTGAAGAATTTGCCGGGAAATAAAAACTGATAGTTGCCCCAGACTTTAAAGTAGCTGGCCAACTGCTGCGATAACCAACGTTCCATGCCCTGACTTTGAATCAGAAAAACTTCTTTTTCAAAAGGCGATGCCAGCGGTGCGTTTTCGATGACTGCGGCCAAGTGAGCGACCAGATTCTCGGTTTTATTGGAACTGTGCAGGATGAACATAGGATTGTTAAATTTTAGAAGCTATGAGGCATTATAATTACTTCACCTTTATACACCACGGTCTATTTTAGAGGCATGATGCGGGTCTCTCAATTCTAACGAGAAAAAATCATGGGCTGCTGCAACGGCCCAACCGGACCTTAAAATGCAGGTCCAAGCGAATTAATCCGTGAGCAAGCCGCCGTTGATAGACTTCATCCGGTCAATGCTCGCCGCCCGCATCAGAGGAAGCCGCCGATATTTTTCTGACCAATGGCATCAGCAATAAGACCAAGAGAAAAACCAGACTCAGGATATGAAACAGCGTATTGAGGGTAATTATAGAGTCCGACGTTGGTAAAGCGACACAAAGTCCCCTCTCCCTTTGGGAGAGGGTTAGGGTGAGGGTATTACAAAGGACGCTTTACCAACTTTGGCTCCTATACCTCGGCTTCTCGCATCACCAGACTGTTAAGCTGTTTGAGCGCGGCCAGCTCGCTATCCGGTAACGACAATCCGGCCATGCGTTCCTGCAAGCCCGCCAATAGCGATTGCGCTTGTGGGGAGCCTGGCGTCACCGACTCGCGCAACACCGCATAATGCTCTTTGTTTAATTGAATCATTAGCGTGTTAGCGTCGGCAAGGCCGATGGCGCCGCCCAGGTTGCGCATCAGATTGTAAAGTCCGCTGGCATTTTTGACTTCCTGCTCACCTTCATCCCGTCCAGCCGTTTTTCCGGCATGGTCGACCCGATCTCGTCGCTGGAAGGCGGCGCACGTCTGATCGGCGATATTTTTCCGGGCACCTATTTCCTGATCTTCAGTCACGGTACTTTTTCCAAGGCATCGGGTTTCGCCGAGCTGAGCCCCTGCCTTCTGCCTCCGGCCTTGTCGATTCTGGTCGTCATCGACCTGAGCGTGTTGCTGCTCGATAAACAGGAACGTTAATCATGCAGATACTGTCCGGCGGCATGACGCCGCGCAAGAGTATGCCCGAACTGGTGCAGAGCATCATGCTGGCGGCGCCGACCACGCATTCGTCTCGCTGACCCAGGCGAGCCTGTATCGTGGCGCCGGCATCAGCATCGTCTGGCCGCAGTTTCTGGCCCTGATCGCAATCGGCAGCGTCTTCTTCATTCTGGCGCTGAGCCGCTTCCGCAAGACCATCAGCTCGATGGCCTGATCCAGTTCGATCGCGGCATCGGTAAACTGCCATTACAAACAGCTAACACTTCCTCAAACATACCAGCTGTGTCGATTGCCAGCCCTGTTTCTGATAAAAATTCAAAGCAGACCGGTTGTTTTTATCCGCCAACAGCTGCAGGCGTTTAAGTCCCTGACATTCAGCCCAGTAAACAGCCTCGGCAAGCAATTTTACACCAATACCCTGATAACGATAATCAGCCGCAACAATCAGATCTTCAAGCAAACCTACCGGACCTCCTTCCGCTGTTGAAATCAGGGTTTGTACAGTACACATGCCCAGCACTTTGTTTTCATCAAGAGATTCAGCCACCAGGATACAATCCTTTGCGCTTGTTAACAGCAGATTCAAGCCACCGGTCTGTTTCTCCCGGTCAAAAACAAAATCTGTTTCTATAGTAAACAGCTCCTTTAACAGCGCTACAAGTTGTGCAATATCGGATGATTTTGCAGTTCGTATAATAATCATTGTTAATAATTTGCAGTTTCTGACAATTCGTTACAAATACCTTTTACCTCAGGCCTCAATTATTTTTTCTGACACTAAAAAAACTTAATTTCTTTTGCCATGACTTATCAACCGGTTTTTTTGGCAAATGAAACAAGACCGTTACTTTTAAACCACCCCACAGAGATACGCCTAAAATCAAATCGGCCTTATGAATAGCGGCAATTCTCTGCACAATAGAAAAGCCAAGCCCGGTACCCTTTACCGTATTGGCTGTTTCAACACAGCGATGAAAACGTTCCAGGGATTTTTCATATTGATCCGGAGCAATACCCGGTCCTGAATCTTCAACACAAAGTTGCAGGTATTTCTCTTGCCCTGTCACGGTTATCAATACATTGCCGTTGACCGGCGTATATTTAATCGCGTTATCAATAATATTACGGATCAGAATCGCAACCAACGGACCGTTAACGATAACCGGTACGGCACAATCCTCAATAAATTCCATAATAATCTGTTTTTTATGCGCTTCCGGTTCCAGATCGGCGATAACATGTATGACTTCACGATTCACCATCGTATTCTGTTTGCTTATAAACTCCGTACCGGATTCAATGCGCGAGAAGGTCAGCAACTGCTGCACCATATATGACATTCTGTTTACGGCTTGTTTAATGCGGGAAAGCGCCTGTTTACGCACCTCTTCATCGCTTGTTCTTAAGGCGACATGGGCCTGCGTCAGCAAGCCCGCTAAAGGTGTTCTTAATTCATGCGAAGCATCGGCAGTAAAGCGGCGCTCATGCTCAAAAGCCTGTTCAAGCTGGACAAAAAGGTTATTGATTTCATTAACCACCGGCATAATTTCATTAGGTAGTCTTTTGATGGATAGCGGTTTAAGGTAACTGGCTTCACGTTTTGCGAGCGCTTTTTCCAGGCGGTTAATGGGCTTTAGCGACAGACCCACAATAAACCAGATGACTACACCTAAAAAAGGTAATCCGATAAGAAACTGGGTGACCAATTGTGATGATATTTCATCCGTTAATTCGGCCCTGATCTCTTCTCTTTGACCGACATGAATAATAAATTCACCCGTTGAATTGGAAATGCTGTAAACATGCCAGACATGATTATCAATATTGGTTTCGCTGAAGCCAAAAGTTGAAAAAGAAAAGGCATACTTCGGCGCACTATCGGAACGTAACAATAATCCATATTTTTTAGACCATAGCTGAAAAGCAATTTTTCTTTCGTATTTATGTCCTAATGCATCCACTTGTAACAGATCATCAAAAACAGGCCATAACTGCTTATCAATATTGGTTTTATTGAAGCCACGAACTGAAAACTCAGGTGCATTTTCCGAACGGAGCAGCAAGCTGTCATCTTCAGACCATAACTGAAAAGTACTTTTTTTTTTGAATTTATGTTTTAAATTATAGGTGTGTAAAAGCTCATCTGCCTTTTCCTGCTCCAGATTCCAATGACCTGACAAGGCGCCTTCACGCAGCAAACTTTCTACGAAGGCATTAAGCACTTTTGCCGATTGCGCCAATTCCGCATCAAACAGATTGGCGACTTCATTGCGCGTTACTTTATAGCTTATATAGGCTGAAATCCCCCATATCAGCATCGATGCGGATAGCAGACTCACTAACAACAATTGCCGAAGTGAATAATTCATAGCTCTTCATCATTATCAATAATATAACCCACGCCCCTGACTGTGCGAATAAGTCCGGCGTCGAGTTTTTTCCTCAGATAGTGAATATGAACCTCGACGGTGTTGCTTTCAACATCTGAGTCCCATGAGTAAAGACTTTCTTCAAGCCTGGAACGGGATACAACCTTACCCATATTGCTCATCAGAAAACTTAAGATCTCAAATTCTTTTTGCGACAAATCTACCTTTTCATTGTTAAAAGTAACCTGGTGAGAAGCGGGATCCAGAACAATACCCTTATGTTCAATAGTCGGCGCACTTCTGCCCTCGCTCCTTCTCGCCAACGCCCTTAACCGGGCACAGACTTCATCCAGTTCAAACGGCTTGATAACAAAATCATCCGCGCCGCTATCCAGACCCTGTACCCGATCGGGAATGGTATCCCTGGCAGTTAAAACCATCACCGGGGTTTCATCTTTTCGGCTCCTCAAGGCTCGCAAGATAGCCATGCCATCCATATCTGGCAAGTTCAGATCCAATACAATCAGCTCATACGTATTGAGTTTTAAAGCCTCATCGGCAAGTTTGCCATTGGTGAGCCAGTCAACAGCATAACCTTCCATTTTTAAACTTGCAACCAGGCCATCACCCAGTATTTCATCATCTTCAACCAGTAAAAGTCTCATTCCACCACCACAAATTAATTAAAGAGAACCTCTGAAAATTAAAAAAGCTTCTTCTCCCGGACGGAGAAGTAATTTTTAGCTGTTCCCCGAACATAGACCCGACTATTCAGCGCAATGCTATAAGGGCTGAACAGCCAAATGCCGCAACCTTAAGCCCGTCAGAGCTAATGTTGCCGTATAAATAGCAATTCCTGCCGCAATCCACTTTAGCAGATTAATAACCCGCTCCCCTGCACTCCACTGATTCCACCAGCTCGCATCAACCAGATAATACAGGGCGGCTGACATGGCCGCGCCGGCCAGTAACACGCGAATAAAAAGCACTTGCCATCCGCTTGCAGGGCGGTAAATATGCTCCCTGAGTAGTTTTCGCAGCAGCAAAGCCGCATTAAAAAAGGCGCCCAATGAAGTTGCCAGGGCCAATCCGGCATGAGCCAGAGGAAAAACCAGCATAATATTCAAACCCAGACTGGCTATCATCGCGTAAATGCCGTAGCGCAGCGGCGTTTTCATATCCTGCCGCGAAGTAAAACCCGATACCAGAACCTTAATCAGTATATACCCCAACAAACCGATCGAATAAGCCCTGAGACTCCGCCCTGCCAGATGTACATCCCTGACGCCGAATTCATTATACTGAAACAATGTCGATAGCATCGGTTCAGCCAATAACAGCAAGCCAATAGTCGCCGGCATACCTGCCAAAAGCAGCAAACGCAAACCCCAATCCAATGCATTCGAAAAAGCCGCCGAATCTTCCTCCGCATGATACTTAGCCAGGCCTGGCAAAATCACCGTTCCCAGCGCAAGTCCCAGAATACCTACCGGAAATTCCACCAGCCGGTCAGAATAATAAAGCCAGGACACACTGCCAACAGCCAAAAAAGAAGCAATCAGGGTATCCAGCAGCAAATTGATCTGTGTCACTGAAACGCTAAAGATGGCCGGCAGCATGAGACCAATAATCTTGTTAACGCCGGCATCGTTAAATCCCAACCTTAATTTCGGCATCAACCCCAAACGAATCAAGGCGGGAATCTGAAACAGCAACTGCACAAAGCCTGCAGCAAAAACCCCCCAGGCCAAGGCGATAACAGGTTCGTCCATTAAAGGAGCAAGCCGGATGCTGGCTGCAATCATGCAAATATTGAGAAAAACGGGCGTTATGGCGGGGATGGCAAATTTGCCGTGGGCATTCAATATGCCGCCGGCAAAAGCGACTAATGTAATGAACAGTAAGTAAGGAAAAGTAATCCGCAACAAAAGCACTGCCAGCTCATATTGTGTGCCGTGTATTGCAAAACCGGGAGCCAATAGCATAATCAATACCGGCGCCGCGACAATACCGGTAACAGTAATTAACATTAAAATCAACGTTAAAGTCCCGGCCGTTCTGTCAATAAACTGTTTTAACGCAACTTTACTACCCTGCGCCTTGTAATCAGCCAGAACGGGAACAAAAGCATGGGCAAACGCCCCTTCGGCAAATAAGCGGCGCAAAAAATTAGGAATTTTGAAGACCACAAAAAAAGCATCGGTGGCTAAATTGACACCAAAAATGCGCGCAATCAGCATATCCCGCACAAATCCTAAAATACGTGAAATCAGGGTCATACTGCTCACAACTACAGTTGCTTTAAAAAGCTTTTCGCTCAATGCCACTCCTTTATTGGAACATAATTATTTAGAAAATTGTTGATATTGTATAATAATCAGTCATCGGGCATATAAGCATCCTGTTAATGCAGCGTATTTATAGAATAAAATTAAAACCGGCAAAAGGTATAAAACATCCAAAACGCATTAAAAAGTTCATCAGACAGCGTTGCGCCACGAGCGATAGCGGTTATTGGCGGCGGTCCGGCCGGATTAATGGCTGCCGAAGTTTTAAGTCAGGCGGGAATACAGGTTGATCTTTATGACGCCATGCCTTCAGTGGGACGAAAATTTCTGATGGCTGGCAAAGGTGGCATGAATATTTCCCATTCCGAGCCATTCAATAAATTTCTGTCTCGTTATGGAGCGCGCCGCGCCAACATTGAACCGTTGCTTAGTCATTTTATGCCTGAGGACTTGCGGGTATGGGCACAGGGTCTTGGCATAAACACTTTCATTGGTTCGTCAGGGCGAATTTTTCCATCTGATATGAAGGCGGCCCCCTTGTTAAGGGCATGGTTGCACAGATTACGCGAAAACGGCGTACATTTTCATATGCGTCATAAATGGCAGGGCTGGATTGACAACAAGAACAGTATGCTACGTTTTGAAACGCCAACGGGCGAGCGCCAAATCAAGGCCGAGGCGACAGTGCTGGCTTTGGGAGGCGGCAGTTGGCCAACGCTCGGTTCCACAGGCGCCTGGGTATCACTGCTAACGCAACGCGGTATTCCGGTTGAACTCCTGAAGCCATCAAACTGCGGATTTGATGCAGGCTGGAGTGAATATTTTCGTGACCGTTTTGCAGGACAGCCAGTGAAACCTGTGCGGGTGACCTTTATCAATTCGGAAGGCGTCAAGTTTCTTCGGCAGGGTGAATTAGTTGTCACCGAAACCGGCATTGAAGGCAGTCTGATTTATGCCCTGTCTGCGCCCTTGCGCGAAGAGATTACTACAACAGGGTTTGCGCACATCAATCTTGATCTGGCTCCCGATAAAGACTTAACATTTCTTGTTGACAGGATTTCACAAGCTCGCGGTAAAAATTCGATGGCAAACCATCTCCGGAAACGCATAGGCATTAATAACGTAAAGGCCGGTTTGCTAAGGGAATTATTGTCTGCTCCGGTTTTCGGCAACCCTGTTCAACTTTGTACTAACATTAAAGCGTTACCTCTTAAGCTGATTGCAACAAGACCCCTTGAAGAAGCTATCAGCAGTGCAGGTGGCGTTGCTTTTGAAGCGCTCGATGAACAGTTAATGATTCGCGCCATGCCAGGTGTGTTCTGTGCCGGTGAAATGCTGGATTGGGAAGCGCCAACGGGCGGATACTTGCTAACCGCATGTTTTGCAAGCGGACGCACTGCAGGCTTGGGAGTTTTGAACTGGTTGCAGAGTAAACCTGCGATTAATTCTGGAAGAACTGCGAGTCAATTGAATTGACTTGGATATTATAAAACGAAATATGAATAAAAGAAGTGACTTACCAAAGCCTGTGGCAAAAAATGGAGCGCCACTGTTTTCAACTTTTTCCAGAGCTGTTTGAAATGAGGCGCTTATGAAAACACCAAAAAGTCTCGAGCCCCTGGTGCATGACGGTCTTGTCGACGAAGTTATAAGGCCGCTTAAAAGCGGCAAGGAGGCTGCTGTCTATGTGGTGCTCTCTGAAGGAGAAATCCGCTGCGCAAAAGTCTATAAAGAAGCCAACAAGCGCGGTTTCCACAAGCAAGCCTTGTATCAGGAAGGGCGCAAAGTCCGAAATAGCCGGCAGGCTCGCGCTATGGAAAAAAACACCCGGTTTGGCAGAAAACAACAGGAAGAAGTTTGGCAAAATGCAGAGGTCGATGCTTTATACCGGCTAGCCGCTGCCGGGGTGCGTGTTCCGCAGCCTTATAACTTTGTCGAGGGCGTGTTGCTTATGGAACTGGTAACGGATGAACATGGCGTAGCAGCGCCCAGGCTTAATGATTTGGAATTAACCGGCGAGCAAGCATTGGAATACCACAGCTTCCTGATTAAAGAAGTAGTCAAAATGCTCTGTGCAGGAATCATCCATGGTGATCTGTCTGAATACAATATACTGATTGACGCCCATGGCCCGGTTATCATCGATTTACCGCAGGCTGTTGATGCGGCGGCTAACAATAACGCCGCAAGAATGCTGGAGCGTGACGTCAACAATCTGGCAGACTATTTTGCTCGTTTTGCGCCTGAGTTGCGTGCTACCAGCTATGGTAAAGAAATCTGGAAGATTTACGAGAGCGGCAATTTGACTCCAGACGTCAAGCTGACCGGACATTTCAAAAACAGCAATAAAGTAGCCGATGTAAAAAGTATCATGCGGGAAATCAATGACGCCCGCGAGGATGCCATAAGACGCAAATACGAGAGGGAAGACTGATAAAAAAGGTCCAGGCCCCACAAACATCAGCTACAGCACTTGCACTTTCAGCCTTGAATAGCTATTACAAATCAGGACTTCTCATGAGTGATAAACAAACCGGAAATCCCTTGCACGGTATTACCCTGGAAATGATATTGAACCAATTGGTAGCAGATTATGGATGGACTGGACTGGGTAAATTGATCGACATCAGATGTTTTAATCATGAACCGGGCATCAAGTCCAGCCTGAAGTTTTTGAGAAAAACCCCGTGGGCGAGAAACCGGGTTGAAGAATTATACTTATCAGGAAAAGCAAATAATCCGTAAACGGCTGGTTTCATACGGGCTGCCAGTTGCTATAGAGTCCGACGTTGGTAAAGCGACACAAAGTCCCCTCTCCCTTTGGGAGAGGATTAGGGTGAGGGTATTACAAAGGTCGCTTTACCAACTTTGGCTCCTATAATTAGAAAGAAAACAGATGAAACTTGTGGTGTCTTGTTATTTTAAATAAAAAGGCTTTCATTCAACCAACACCAGCGATTTAAACAGCTGGGTGTTTCCGGGAATTAAAGCGTAATCACACAAGGCCATAAACGGCGCATCGGTTTTACTGTCACCCGCGCCAAAAGTCAACAATTCCGGATGCTGCTGTTTGTAGCCGTCAATCAAATAACTGACTGCGCTTTCCTTGTTAATGATTTTCGGTAATACCGCCAGATTGTTGCCATTCAAATGCCAATACAAACTGCCGTCATGAATATGCGGATGCACTTTAATAATGCCGTCAAGTAGCGTTTTCAAAGTTGTTTCAGTACCGTCAACATGCTTGATCACACCATACCAGGTTATATCAAAGTCATGCACCAACCGGGGTTTAAATCCGCTATAACGCTTGCAATACGCCTCAATTTCCGCCCACACATCCAGCAGTTTTTCATGATACTCGGGTAAAACTTGCAGCATCCTGTCCATCCACGCACTATCGACGGTGCGTTGTTTATCCAGAATAACCGCGCCGTGATTCAATACGACTTCTTCCTGAAAAGGCAGTATCACACGCTCAAATGCATGGGCATCGCGCCCCGTAACCGGTACGATTTTGAAACCTAAGGTCAACCAATGCCACAACCATTGCTGCTTGTGCGTGGCGTACGAATTGGGTGTGCCGTCAGGCAAACTAGCCCGCACTTTCAGCCTGGGGTCATCAGCGCCGAAGCCGCATTTTCTCAAGGTCTGAAAAAGCGTGTCATCAAGGTCTAAAAAAATGTAGCTTTGCATGATTGGAGTTTTGATCTTGAAATTCAATTCTTGCACTGATTGCATGCCATGCGTGCAGCCGATCCGTTAGTGACTGAAAGAGAGGTGTTTCATGACACAGAATTATTTCCCGGTAAACGCCAGGATTCAAATTGTAAATAAAATTAGCAATGCCGTCTTCGTAGTTGTCCTCAAACTGGTGCACCGAAGCAATATCGTTGCCCTGATGAATCGGCGAACGTGTCGTACTTTGTACTTTTACCTTAAAACCTTTTTTTTCCAACTCCCTTCCCAGTAGATATGCAGGAGCGTTGCATTCCCCGGTGCCTAATACCAGAATTGGGCGGAGATCGCTGGACTCTTGGCTAAAGCCGATTCTGCCTAACTGTTTCACCACATCATTTTCCAAACTAACCGGCGCATCCATACCCAGCCGCCCCGGCCAAGCCAGCAAATGCTTTTTACAGGCGCCATTACCCGACACATTAACAGTAATATTGTCGATAGCAGCGTTTTGGCTGTCCTCAAAATGCAATAAACCTTGCCTGAAACAGACCCATTCAACAGCAACACCGGCTTCTGACTCCAGTGCAGCACGATCATCCGGATGTGCGAAATTCACCAGGCTGACGATGAACACTTTACGCATAGACGGGTTAACTCTTTGATAGGCCTTGATAAGGCGTAAAAAAGTTTTCCCGGTGCTTATTTCATCATCAATTAATACCAGGGTTACTGCATTTAAAAACTGCTTTCTATAATCCTGGCGCTCAGGATAATACAGAAAAAAGTCAGTAGCGTGGCTGTGGGCTTCTTCAAATTCAAGCCGGTCAACTCCTTTCTGGTGATAGCGGGTAGTCTGGATAAATAAAGCGCCTTCAATACCCGCATGGCAAGCCGCTTCAAATACCCCATAACCCAATCCGGTTGCGGTTTCCGCCATTCCTATCCACAGTGAACACTCTCCTGCCCCGTTTTTTTGCACAGCCCTTGCCAATGCGCGATAAGACCAGCTCATGATTTTGGGTGATACCGGATAATGTTTGCCCAATACCTTGCTAATAAGCAGAAATTTACGTTTACTGCTTACCCGCGCAGCAAAACCCAGCAAACGCTTAAGCGGAATGTTTCCAGGCTCTACGTCGATCCGGAGTATCCCAGTGTCCAATTTGATTGTTACTGTTTTTTGCATAGTTTGTCTGGTGTGGAGCTATTGCGAGGGTTATTGGCTGAAAAGTCTGGAATCTAAGCATTCCGGCAATGCCGACCATAATCCAAAAGACGTTTACTAAGGGATAAGCATTATCTTGTTAAAAATGGAACAGAACATCAGGAAAGTAATACCGCATCCAAACTTTTGAAAACTGGCACAGAAGCGATTTTCATAAGTTTTATAGAGTCCGACGTTGGTAAAGCGACACAAAGTCCCCTCTCCCTTTGGGAGAGGGTTAGGGTGAGGGTATTACAAAGGTCGCTTTACTAACTTTGGCTCCTATATCAACCCACCTCTGCCAGTTCTCGGAGCTTCTCCAAAAAATAGTTAAAACTTGGCGATGTATTATTATCCAAGTCCATGTAAGGCGTAATTTTCTCTGACCATGCGGATTTTTCAGCCCCTACAGCTTGCCAGCCCTGACTTGAAAGACCTTGTGAACCGCCTTTATAAACAGCATCGGCGAGTTTTTCCCATGTGCCACAAATTGAATCATTGATATAAGTCTTTAGTATAGTGTCTTTGGCTTTTGGGTAGGCTTGCTTTATAGCTGGAATATCGCCGAGAAACCAGGCTTCACCTTCTTCGATCGCTATACAAAAACGGGTTTCCGGGCGTGGATTGCAGATATTCAGCAGTTCAATGAGTTGATTCCGAAAGCTTTTCAGGCATTTATCATCCAGATCACAAACAACGATGACCACTGCTGGGTATCCCTGCCATGATTTTCCGTAGCCAGCTAATAATCTTGGTAAGTTAGCCAATAAAATACGCTTGCTTGCATCTACACTGATGTTCATCTTTGCAGGAATTCGACCGACTCCTTTGTAGGATTTAACATTGAAGGTATGATTATCGTCAATAATCTTGGGTACAAGAATATCTAACATTTTCTTACCTGACTGGTCTTCTACGAGTATTTCAAAATGCATGGTTTTATCTTGCATCCAGATAATCGCTATACCAAAGACCGCCCAATGGCAATCCTTCAGCTACCATATTTTTTACAAGCTCATCGTCACTGGCTCGCCGAATGGCGGAAAAACCATCAGCGCCTTTTTCCAGAATCCAGACTTCATTTGGCTCGAGTGCATCCACAAAATAAGGCTGGTGGGTAGTGATAAAAACCTGAGAACCGCCTTTTCGTCCGGTTGCATGTTCGCGGAATTCTTTGGCTAATGTATCAAGTAATTTGTGATACAAGCCATTTTCAGGTTCCTCAATACACAAAAACGGAGGCGGTGTAGGATCTTCAAGCAAAAGCAGATAAGCAAACACTTTTAACGTGCCGTCAGACATTTGTTGCGCATAAAAGGGATCTTTAAAACCTTTGTCATTGAAGCGCAAAAGCAATCGTCCATCAGCGGTTTTATCCGTATCAATTTTGTCAATGCCCGGAATTTTCTTCGCGATACGATCTAATACTTTCTTAAATCTATCTTTGTGTTCCCGCTCCATGAATTGCACAACATTACCAATATTGTCACCAAGAATATTTAAGTGTTTTTGGGGACCAGCAAGTGGGAGACTTCTAGCCGAATTTGGAGTGAAATAACTTAGATACCAGCCTTCTATAAATTGTCGAAAAATCGAAATTCTTGGATGTTGTTTGAGAGAGCCCAGTGTAGAAATACCTAGCTTCCTTTTATCTGATAGCTCTACAACTTCTGTTTCTTTGCTTTCTTCTGCTTGAATTAATTTAATAAAGCCAAAAAGATCAAACTGTTCTTTATGTTCATCAATTTCTTTACCTTCCCCTTTCCAGACAACACCTTTGCCGTCATTTAATACCAAGAAAGAAAATGGCCAGCCACGTTTCTGGTTTTTACGTCGTTGCCGAAGACGTTCTTTTTGTACGAAAGGCCGCCCGGAACTATCCAAATTAATAGACATTTCATAGGTAATTGGGCGAGCATTACCGTCTTCCTTGTAATAAATTTCAAACTCAATTGATCCTGGTTGCCCTTGTGAGCGTATTTTTTCAAAGCCGCCACGACCACGTAAATCGCAAGCTTCCTCAACACCAAATTTAAGTGCATCAGCCAGAAAACCGAAGACATCAAACAAGGTACTTTTGCCAACCCCATTTTTTCCGATAACAACCGTCATCGCAGTAAGCGGTTCTGATTGTTGCTGATTCCACAATCTTCCCAAAGTGACATCTTTTAAAGCTCGAAAATTCTTAACTCTGATGCCTTCAATTTTAGCCATTCTTTGCCTACCGTTTTTTGTAGCTGTTTGATTAGAACGCCTCTTGCAACACTACTAGTACTCAGTCAGCATTGTTTTGTCGTGTAAAATTAGAGTTAGTCAGCAGTCGCATATTCACTTTACCCTTTGGAAAAGGGGGATTGAAGGGGATTTATTTAAAAAATCTCCCCTAACCCCTCTTTTTCAAAGAGGGGGACTGAATAGCTACTCCAGTTTTATCCGTCATAATTAAAATGACGAACTACTAGCGTATTAACTTCAGTCACCTTAAGTCCATAGTGAATAACCAGCGGCTGAAAAGTTTCACCTTTAATACCCTGCAAAGCTATATGCGCCAAATTGGCGCCCGATAAACACACCATCCCAAAACCGCCCGAAGGACGCGGATTGATTTCCAATAATCGCCGCCTTTCCTTGAAATGGATATTAAATAAAAAGCCGGTAGTGTGCAGTTAACCGGGTCACCATGCCATGGATTTCGGCATTGTTGCCTATGGTTTGCCCGTGACAATATTGGCTTGTCCCATTAATTAGGCTGGCTCAATATAAACTTGTGTAAGCCGCTAAAAACCCGCTGCAGTTGTATGAGTGTGTGTACAAATCAAAGTTACTTCGCCAGCCGGAACTGACTGACGAAGAGTTCTAAAAACGGCACCAATGGTTGAAAACGTTTTGTTAAACCCTCCTCATCATAAATGAACAATGATTTGCGGCAGCAAGTTGTCAATGGTTCGACCCGTGCCATTTTCACCAATAGCGTGCATTTTCCATTCACCGCTATGGCGATACAGTTTGGCCATGATTTGTGCAGTATGTGAGCCTTGTGCAGTTAAGGTATAACGGGCAATTTCATTTTTATTGCTGTTATCAACGATGCGGCAATAGGCGTTTTCAACGGTATCAAACGTTTGGCCCGTATAGGAACTCACGGTAAATACCAATGCCTTAATGGTCGCGGGAATTTTATCCAGATCAACGATGATTTGTTCATCATCGCCATCACCATCACCCGTACGATTATCGCCGGTATGCACAATACTGCCGTCGCGGCTTTTCAACTGTCCAAAATAGACGGTATCAACCACTTTATTCTGCTCGTTGAATAATACGCAGGACGCATCCAAATCAATAGCGCTGCTGCTTCCGCCGCCGAACATGCCTTTCAACATACCGCCGCCGGTTTTTTTAGCGTCCCAGCCCAAGCCCATGACAACTTTACTTAACGCGCCGCCTGATTCTTTGGATAACGAGATTTTTTGCCCTTTTTGTAAATTAATAGCCATAAATAAAATGTTCCTGAAATTAAGCGCTAATTTTGAAAAGCCCCCTCTCCTGCTGGAGCGGGAGCAGATACTTGTGTATATAGCTATGTGTTGATACCTTAAACACTAACGCCGAAAGAAGCGGCCAATGGACCAAGACCGCCCGCAAAGCCTTGTCCAACGGCTTTGAATTTCCAGTCTGTGCCAACGCGGTAGATTTCGCCGAAGATCATTGCCGTCTCGACTGAAGCATCTTCGCTCAAATCATAGCGGGCGATTTCCTGCCCGCCTTCTTCATTAACAACACGGATAAAAGCATGATTGACCTGGCCAAAATTCTGTTTACGCGCTTCAGCTTCATGAATGGTCACTGCGAAAACCACTTTGTCCAAATCAGCGGGGATTTTGGATAATTCAACTTTAATAGTTTCATCGTCGCCTTCGCCCGCACCAGTCAAATTGTCGCCGGTATGCTGTACCGCACCGTTGGCGACGACTTTGTTATTGTAAAAGCAAAAATCGCTGTCTGACCGGACTTTGCCATCCAGTTTGACCAGAAACGCACTGGCATCCAGATCGAATGCTGCGCCATCGGTTGCGCGCGCATCCCAGCCTAAACCCACCACGATTTTATTCAATCCGGGCGCTTCTTTGCTTAAGTTTACATTACCGCCTTTACTTAGTGATATTGCCATGAGTATCTCCTGTTGTTATTAAAATGTTGTAGATTTTGGGTTAAATATTAATCCCGTAATTCTTCGCTAAAGCCGCTAATCCGCCGGCATAACCTTGTCCCACGGCTTTAAATTTCCATTCGCCGCTATGCCGGTAGATTTCACCGAAGACCATTGCCGTCTCAATGGATGCATCTTCGCTTAAATCATAGCGGGCGACTTCGTTGTCGGAGTCTTTATTAACGACTCTGACATAAGCGTGGTTTACCTGACCGAAATTCTGTTTGCGTATTTCAGCGTCATGTATGGTGACGCAAAATACAAGCCGTTGAATGTCAGCAGGTATCTTATCAAGCAGAACAATAATAGCTTCGTCATCGCCGTCACCGGCGCCTGTGCGATTATCACCGGTATGCTCGATCGAACCACAAGTGGATTTGGTCTGGTTGTAGAAAACAAAATCACTGTCAGACCGAACCTTGCCATCTGCTTTGACCATAAAAGCGCTGGCATCCAGATCAAAATCTGCGCCTTCGGTGGGTCTTGCATCCCACCCCAGACCCACGATCACATTTTTTAGACTGGGATCTGTTTTGGACAAACTGACGTTGCCGCCTTTACTTAATGAAATACCCATAAATCAATCTCCGTTAATATCGTTTGTGTTGACAGATAACATTCCTCCCATCCATACGCCTATAAGGATAGAGGAAAGGATAATCAAATAAGGATTACGCCAATCGGATCTGGTAAGTAACTCTCTGGAAAACTTTGATGGGCGTAGATTAATATGATAACCCCTTATACCCTGATTGCCTAGTCAACTCCATGCACCAGAAAATCCCGTCAAGCATTGCAGTTATAGAGTCCGACGTTGGTAAAGCGACACAAAGTCCCCTCTCCCTTTGGGAGAGGGTTAGGGTGAGGGTATTACAAAGGTCGCTTTACCAACTTTGGCTCCTATACCTGTCTCGATTAAAACAACAAACGATCATTGCACCAAAATAATCCTTACTGAGTCATTTTGGTGCCTACTGTAAAACAGGATCGTGTTTCATTTTAAATAGCTTCATCTTTATACTGTTCAACTCGCCAACTGTCTGACGCTAGAGTCATTTCTCATGCATGGCATGCAACGTGCATATTGGTTTATCATAACTCTTACAACGGAAAAACCAGGCATGTCATCTCAAAAACTTACTCTTTTCTCATTTTCAGGAAAAATCAAAATCCTCCACATGACGTGGCTGGCATTTTTCATCAGCTTTGTCGTGTGGTTCAACCATGCGCCATTAATGATGTTGGTTGCACAAACACTGGGCATGGATAATTCACAAATAAAAACCATCCTGATATTAAATGTCGCACTGACTATTCCGGCGCGAATTCTCATCGGTATTCTGGTGGATAAATTCGGTCCAAAGCGCACTTATTCAACACTGTTAGCGGCGGGCAGCGTGCCCTGTTTTATGTTTGCTTTTGCCACCAGTTTTGAACAACTTGCCATTGCACGTTTCCTGTTAGGCTTTATAGGCGCCGGATTTGTGATTGGTATACGTATGGTCGGGGAATGGTTTCCTGCCAGACAAGTGGGCATTGCCGAAGGCATTTACGGCGGCTGGGGCAACTTTGGTTCTTCTGCCGCAGCAATGTCCCTACCTACTCTCGCTTTGATTTATGGGGGGCCGGAAGGCTGGCGTTATGCGGTTGCAACAACCGGAGTTATAGCGCTGATCTATTCAATCATTTATTTCTTCAGCGTCTCTGATACACCCAAAGGATCGACTTACTTCAAGCCTAAAAAAGCAGGCGCGATGGAAGTGACCAGCATTTGGGATTTGTTTTTCTACATCGTGATGAACATCCCCCTTTACGCTACCTTGACTTTGTTAACCTGGAAATTATCACCCGAGGGCGTCAGCTTGTTATCCAATTTAACCGCTATCTGTATTTATATCGGCATCTGGACCTTGTTTTTCTACAACGTGTATAAAATTGTTCACGTCAATGAAGAGCACCTGCAACAGCCGATAGATCCGATACATAAATACAAATTCAAGCAGGTTGCCATTCTGGATCTGGCCTACTTGATTACTTTCGGCTCGGAACTCGCCGTGGTTTCGATGCTGCCGATGTTTTTCTTTGAAACCTTCCATGAATCCAAAGGCATTACCTTGGTAGAAGCCGGTTTGCTGGCTTCCGGCTATGCCTTTATGAATCTGGTCGCCCGTCCCGGCGGCGGTTGGATCAGCGATAAATTCGGTCGTAAACGGTCATTAACTATCTTCATATTAGGTTTAGCCACCGGTTACTTTTTGATGTCGCAAATTAACCCGGAATGGTCTGTGACTCTTGCAGTAATCCTCACCATGGCCTGCTCTTTCTTTGTGCAAGGAGGCGAAGGCGCCGTTTTTGCGATGGTGCCCTTGATTAAAAGACGGATGACCGGACAAATTGCCGGTATGGTGGGCGCCTACGGTAATGTTGGTGCTGTATTATTTCTTACAGTATTATCTTTTGTATCGCCTTCCGCTTTTTTCATCGTGATTGCCAGCGCCTCTTTGGTGGTGCTCATTGCCGTGCAGTTTATCGATGAACCCAAAGGACACATGGCCGAAGTCCAGGAAGACGGCACGGTTGAGATGATCGAATTAACCTGATGTATAGAGGTAATTCCCCGGGATTGTCCTATAACTTTTCATGAGTATCAATAAACTGTTTCCTGATTAGCAAGATATTTCAGCTAGCGCCAAAAAGTCCGTCATTCCGGCTTCCCTGCCGGAATGACGGCGCTAACTGAGTTCCTTGCTAATCAGGAACTGTTTTAAAAACTCAGATACGCGTTTAAATCTTCACGATTTAGCAGCACAATCTGCTGAACCATTGCCTCCCGTGTTAAATCATCAGGGCCAATACGCATCAATCATAGAAAATAAGGCAGCAAAGCACCTCTTACCCGATGCTTTAAAACGCCATTAACCATCCCATAATCAAACTCAACCGCTGCTTTTTGTGCTCCGCTCAAGCCCGGATGTGCGCCTATCTTAATCTGAACAAAGGTCTGCCACGCAGCATTCCCGTTAGCATCCACTTCGGCAAAACCGGCAAACTCCGCCGAAAGCACCCGAGCCAGCACAAAATCCCGGAACTCATGATGCGTATAACTAAAAGCCCGCGTATGCCAGCGCAAGCCATCAAACACCAGTATAGGAGCCAAAGTTGGTAAAGCGACCTTTGTAATACCCTCACCCTAACCCTCTCCCAAAGGGAGAGGGGACTTTGTGTCGCTTTACCAACGTCGGACTCTATACATGAGGACATAAACGATGCTCGACCGGCTCGGCGCGCGACATCGACTGATACCGAACCCGAACGGCCCTGGCTGACACAATTGCCTGATTGACCGTTTGTAAAACCGTTTGCTCCACCTGCCTGAACGCAGGTTCAAGCACCTCGACAACGAGCAGGTTATCCGCCAGAGTCACCAAGGCATTGGCACGGCCGCCCTGACGAACCTTTAAAATTTGCAGAAACTCCGCAGCATTCCCCGCCATAAAAGCCGCTTTAAAAGTCTCGTCAATAACATAACGTTTTAACGATTTATCATAACGAATATTGCCGGGACACAACGATTGATACAGCGTTAAATCCTTGGATGCCTGCACCCGGCTAATGCCAAAGTGCCGGATTAAAGCACTCGTCGAAATCTCCCCACTCCAAAACACCGTAGCTTCCAGTAAAGTAAGCCGCTGCTACTACTCCCATTTTTTAAAGAAAGTTACAAAGACTGATGCATGATGTTAGATTATGTGAGAAGTTTCTTAACATATAAATTTGGTTTTCTGTTTTACGAAAAGCTTAACACTAATCTTCCCGACAAGGAATGATATGACAGACTATTACGCCCATAGTGGCAACGAGCATAACGATTGGCATTTGTTGAAGGTGCATCTGGATTCGGTTTCAAATCTGGCTCGTGAAAATTTATCCGGCTGGCAGGGCGAAGAAGAAGCCAAGTTGGCTGGATTGCTTCATGATTTAGGCAAATACGGTGACCGTTTTCAAAATCGCCTACATGGACAGGATAAGGGTTTGGATCATTGGTCGCAAGGGGCATGGATAGCACTAAAAGACCACCTCGCGCTTGCAGCAGCACTTGCAATTCAAGGGCATCATATCGGCTTACAAGGTTTTCAAGATACTGATTTAAAAAAATTAAACCCAAAATCCCTTGAAATAAATCATCCTCAAGGCTTAACCCTAAGCGAAGCAAATACAGAAATTTTAAGAAGCCGACTAACTGAAGATGGTTTGATTATCACCAAACCACAAGCTCGTCTATTCACAAGCTGGCTCGGGGTATCCCAAGCCCGTGTTGATAACATGCTGGATGTACGCCGCCTTTTTTCAGCTTTAGTCGATGCTGACTTTATTGATACCGAGGCGCATTTTAAAGGTAATGAGCAAGGCAAAGTGCAGCGCAAATCCGGCTTAAAATTGAATGCTCCGCATGAAAATAGTTTGGCCAAGCAAGCTTTAGAAAGACTAAAAACCCATATCGGCAAAAAAGCAGGGCATCCCAATCCATCAGCAACTCTTAACGACATTCGACAAGAATTATTACAAAGCTGTCTGCAACAAGCCCAACAAAAAACCGGAACGTTTACCCTGACCGCTCCAACAGGCAGTGGCAAAACCTTAAGTATGCTCGGTTTTGCTTTGCAGCACGCGCTTGAAAATAAGCTTGAACGGGTCATTATGGTCGTGCCTTATCTAAGCATCATTGAACAGACAGCCAAAACTTATCGCGACATTTTTGTTGGTATCGGGGACGACTTTATCTTAGAGCACCATAGCATGGCGGGTTTAGGTGCAGAAATAGCAAAAACGGATGCCGAAGGTGATAAAGAACAAGAGCGGCAAATCAAAAGACAACGCTTATTATCGGAAAATTGGGACGCGCCAATTATTATCACTACCAGCGTACAGTTTTTAGAATCCCTGTTTTCCAATCGCCCATCCAGTTGTCGAAAAATTCACCGTATCGCTAACGCGGTTATCTTATTTGATGAAGTGCAAACCTTGCCTACCCAATTGGCGATACCCAGTTTAGCGGCGGTTTCGCATATCGCAATACACTGGCACAGCAGCGTTGTATTTTCAACCGCAACGCAACCGGCTTTTAATCATCTGCACCAAGAAGTTATCAAGCAATGTTCCGGCGGGTGGCAGCCGGATGAAATTGTTATCCATCATGCTGTCATGATGGATAAATTACGCCGCGTAAATTTTACTTGGCTACCTGATAAACTGACCTGGCAAGACCTCGCCGACACCTTAAGCCAATACCAGCAAGTCTTATGCATCGTTAACTTAAAACGTCATGCCCAAGCACTTTGGCAAGCCTTGGAAGGTGCTGAGAATTTATTTCATCTGTCAACCAATCTTTGCCCATTACACAGGCAAGCGGTATTAGCAGAAGTCAGGCAGCGATTAAAAGACGGCTTGCCGTGCCGATTAATTGCTACCCAATGTATAGAAGCCGGGGTTGATGTTGATTTTCCAGTCGTTTACCGTGCTTTCGCGCCATTAGATGCCATTATCCAAGCCGCAGGACGTTGTAATCGGGAAGGTAAACCAGATATAGGGCAAACGATTATTTTTACACCCGACTGCGAAGGTGGGCTTTACCCTGATGGAACTTACAAACAAGCCGCCAATGTTACCGAAAGTTTGAAAAACGAACTTGGTGAACATTTTGATCTATACAATCCAGAAGTGACCAAGCAATATTATCAACGGCTTTATACCGTTGCGGCACCCGAGCAATCGGCAAAAGACCTCTACCAATCGATTAAAGACCTTAGCTTCCCACAAGTCGCCCAGCAATTCCGCCTAATTAAAAACGACATGATCAACATCGTTGTGCCTTTTGACAAACAGCTTTTTGAAAATTTAAAAAAGCTTGCAGACGATAAAGGTTTAACTACACAGTGGATAAAACAAGCGCGTGGCTTAAGTATTAGTCTTTATCGTCCAAAATCTGATGATGTGGTTTGGGACAGTTTATTGCCGGTGCAGCAATTCAAACAGGGGCGTTATAGCAAACAGGAGGACTGGTTTATGGTACATAATGACAAGGATTACGATAAAACCTTGGGCTATAAAAAGCCTGAAAGCTTAAACCTTTATATTGGCTAAACATGAAACTGATTTTTCGTAATCATGCACTAAAGCGTATGTTTGAACGTGGCATTGAAATAGAAGACGTTAAACACATAGTAGAAACAGGTAAAATAATTCACGATTATCCTGAAGACCAGCCTTACCCAAGTTATTTATTGCTGGGCTGGAAAAATAAAATGCCTCTTCATGTTGTATGTGCTAATAATGAATTGAACGAAGTTATCATCATTACCGTATACAATCCCGATCCCTTTATCTGGAACAAAGACTTTACGAGGAAAATTCTATGAAATGCCCGATTTGTAAGCATGGAGAAACTGAGAATGGTTATGCGACTGTCGTTTTAGAACGCAACAAAACCACCCTGGTTTTTAAACATGTTCCAGCCGATATTTGTAACAATTGTGGTGAAGAATTCATTAGCGAAAGCGTTTCGATTGAGCTTTTTAGCGTGGCTAAGCAAGCCGTAGAAGCAGGCGTACAAGTTGATGTTAGAGAGTATTTAGCAGCTTAATTCTACTTTGTTAGATTACATGAGCTTTTTTTCGAGATCGTCATTCCGGCATGGATTGCCGGAATCCAGGCTCTATGGAAGGATTTTAGCTTACCATCCATGGCACTGAATACCCGCTTCCCGGCAGGTATGACGGGCTTACGCATTAATCTGACAAAGTCGAATTAATTGGTTTAAAAGATAAACATGTCTCAAATCGATAATACTAAGGCAGGTAAGCCCATAGAAAACTTGGTTTTACCTGATAAAACTGAACGCAAGCTTCGTGCACCGGGCGGCATGAAAAATCAGATTTGGATTTCTGATGATTTTGATGAACCCATGAGCGAAGAAGAATTGGCGTTATGGTATGACGCGCCGATTTTTCCAGAAGAAGAAACTCATAGTGATCAAGCTGGAGAATGAATTGAAACAGTTAAACAGCATTAATATTTATTCTATGGAGAAACACATGTGAACACCCAGACCCACTGCTTAGAAACATGGGGCGATTTGGCCTGCTTCAGCCGCCCGGAAATGAAGGTGGAACGTTACTCTTACCCGATCATCACGCCTTCCGCCGCTCGTGGTATTTTTGACGCGATTTATTTTAAAAAGGACTACAACTTTTACTGGCAAATAGACCGCATTGAATTGTTACGCTCGCCAAAATACATAGCGTTACGGCGTAACGAAGTTAAAGACAAAGCACCGAGCCATTTAGAAATTAATCAATGGATCAAAGGCAAAGAAATTAAACCGATTTTGGCTGATGGCTCAGAAATTGATTTTAAAAAAGAAGGCAGCAAAAAAGGTGACACATCTAAAGGCCGAACACAACGCCAAACCATGGCATTAAAAAATGTCCGTTATCGCATTTATGCGCATATCGTTTGCCGCGATAACAAAGCCGATATGAATGCTTTAAACGCTCAATTCGAACGTAGAGCCTCACAAGGTAAATGCTTCTATCAACCTTTTTTTGGTTGCCGGGAATTCCCTGCCTATTTTGAATTACTTAAAACCAACCCGGAAATGCCACCATTCGATTTAGACCTGGATTTAGGCTGGATGCTTTACGATGTTTTTGATTTGAGCCAGGTGAATGGTAACCAGGCAAAACCCGCTATCAGTGTATTTCGCGCTCAATTGAAAAGTGGCGTGTTAAACATACCGGATTTCCATAGCCCGGACGTTCATAAGGTGGAAGGTATAGCCCATGTTGAATGAAGTCTTAGAATATTCAAAACGTCTGCCTCCAATAAAACCGGGGTTCAGTGTCAAGTCTTCAAAATGGGCAATCATTATTGATAATAAAGCAGAAATTTGCGGTATGGTTTCGTTAGGTGATGGTAATAACGGTAAAACTTTTTCATGTTGTCCTGAATTCACTTTCAGCGAAATGATAGCTGGCAGTATCGTCCGTAGTCAGTTTCTAATTGAATCCTTATCGACTGTCGCTCTGTTTTATATAGCCAATACCGAAGAAAAAGAACAGAAAAAATATCTCGCCAAGCACCGATATTTTATTCAGCAACTTGAGCAAGCCAGCGAAACCTGCTCAGATTTAGCGTTAGCTGCTGTTGCACTTAAAAATAGTGAACAATTGGAAAGACTCCAAGGTTACATTGAAAAACAACAACCTAGGTGATTTCCGAAGAAGACTTTACCCGTTCAGGGTAAACTATCCTCATCATTTCTTCCACCGAGTACGACCATGCAATCCACCACCAAACCAACCCTCTTATCCTTGAGTGCCTCGCAAATCGAAGACTTGAAATTAGCG
>JAGXGJ010000132.1 GCA_024636875.1 Methylococcaceae bacterium
AAAAAAAATGGACGCATCGGACACCTGCCATGGCAATGGGATTGACTCAAGAGGCATTAACTTGGAGATTTTTATTCGTGATGCCTATTCCGGTAACCCGTTGATAAAAATCAACCTGCATTGATTTGTAGGGGCTACCAATAATACAGCAAATTGCCCAATCAACCCATTGTGCAGACAACAGAGTTCCGGTTAGGACCGATCAAACGAAAATTAGTCCCTGGAAAAGAGCACGCGCATTAAAGTTGAGTTGAACTGCCGGCCACGCTACAGAAAAAGTGTTAAAATCGCAGTTTTTTAAACTTATCCCTCCTAAACGATGAACGATATTAACTGGAACGACTATTCTCTGGAAACCCAGGCGATAAGAGCCGGACACAAACGCACTCATGAAGATGAGCACAGCATACCGATTTTTGCCACCTCCAGTTATGTGTTCAAGAGTGCCGAAGAGGCTGCCTTGCGCTTTACCGGGCAGAAACCGGGCAATATCTATTCCCGCTTTACCAATCCGACGGTGAATGCCTTTCAGGAAAGACTGGCGTTCATGGAAAAAGGCGAACGCTGTCTGGCATTTGCCTCGGGTATGGCGGCGATTATGGCAGTCGGCATGGGATTGCTTAAAGCAGGCGATCATGTAGTATGTTCTCGCGGGGTTTTCGGCAATACTGTATTGATGTTTCAGAACTATTTCAGCAAATTTGGTGTAACTACCGATTTTGTTGACTTGATCGATGGGGCCGCATGGGAATCCGCTATCAAGCCCAATACCCGGTTTTTGTTTCTGGAAACGCCATCCAATCCTTTGATTGAGATTGCAAATATCGAATTACTAGCTAAACTTGCTCACAAACATAACTGCTTGCTAATCGTTGATAACTGTTTTTGTACGCCTGTGCTGCAAAAGCCTTTTGAATCAGGCGCCGATATTGTTATTCACTCGGCAACCAAATATATCGATGGACAGGGACGCTGTGTTGGCGGCGCAGTAATTGCCAGTGAAGAGATAATAGAAAAATATATTTACCCTTATCTGCGCACTGGCGGTGCGACCATGAGTCCCTTTAATGCCTGGGTATTTTTGTCTGGACTGGAAACCCTGTCCATCCGGATGAAAGCGCATTGCGACAACGCTTTTGAACTGGCCAAATGGCTGGAACAACAACCGGCTGTTGCAAAAGTTCACTATCCCGGCCTGCAATCGCACGCACAACACGAATTGGCGAAACGTCAACAAAGCCACTTCGGCGGAATAGTCAGTTTTGAATTAAAGGGCGGCAAGGAACAGGCCTGGAAATTAATCGATGCGACCGAAATGCTGTCGATTACAGCAAATCTGGGCGATGTTAAAACCACGATAACCCATCCGGCCACGACCACTCATGGCCGACTGACACCTGAAGTCAGAGCCGCAGCCGGAATTAAGGACGGCTTGGTCAGGATTTCGGTAGGGCTTGAACAAGTTGATGATATTAAAAAGGACCTGTTAAAAGGGTTGTAAACCAAATAGATAACGTCATGATTATAGCGATTGCAGGCAGTCAACTTGGCGAAAATGTCAGGATTCTTAAAGCCGAAGTTACAAAAACAGCGTATCAGGGCGTCTTGATAGCGGTTGCTACAATTATTATTGCTACCTTGTTGGTAAGTTATTTTAGCGTCGGCGAATTATCTCTGAATGGTATCGTCTCCGCGCAAAAAAATAACATTGCACTTTGGTTTTTAGACTGCACTCCTTTCATTTTTGGTTTCTGGGGGCAGTATTCAAGCACAATGCTCGCCTACAAAGCCGGAGCCATGGTATTTGACCAGACTCAGGAATTACGTAATGAGGCGAATAATCTGGAAAAACAGACCCATCACATCAGCACTCATGATTCCCTGACAGACCTGCCTAATAGGACCCTGTTTTATGATAGGGTAGAAAGGGCTATTGTAACGGCAGATGATCAAAATCAATTGCTCTCCATCTTGTTGATGGAAGTTGAAAACTTCAAAGACATCTACAATACCCTGGGCCGGAACAGCAGCGACCTTGTCCTCAAACAGGTTTCTGCCCGGCTAAAGAAAGTCAGTAGAGAAAGAGATGTCATTGCAAAAATTGACAGCAATGTTTTCGGTTTTCTTTTGGTTGACATTGCCAATTTATCTATCGCAGAACGGCTCGCCCAGACTATTCAGCAGGCCATGGAGCCGCCTTTTATTATTAATCACTCTAAAGTCACAGTGCACCCTGTCATGGGTATTGCGCATTTTCCGGATCACGGCGATGACGTTGATACCCTTATTCAAAGAGCAAGCGTAGCGCTGCACACGGCCCAACATTCAAGCATCGGCTATTGCATTTACGAACCCTCATTTGATAAGCTCAACCCAAAGCGGTTAACATTAATGTCCGAGTTCCGTGAAGCTATAGAACGGGATGAGCTCGAGTTGTATTATCAGGCCAAGGTATCAATCCAGACCGGAGAGCTTTTGGGTGCAGAAGCCCTGGTTCGCTGGAATCATCCAGTCTATGGCCTTACTTCGCCCGATTATTTCATTCCGATGATTGTAGAATATACCAGAATTATTAAACATGTCACGCTCTGGGCATTCCAACGGGCTTTTCGCAACTGTGCGGACTGGCATAAACAAGGGATTGATATAAAAGTATCGGTGAATTTGTCGACCAAAGAATTGCATGATCCGGAATTGCCCGATCTTATAGCCGGCGTAGCAGCTTCCACAGGAATTAAACCGGAATGGATTATGCTGGAAATTTCTGAAGGCTCGGTTATGAAAGAACCGGAAATTACGCTGGAAATAGTTGAACGGCTGCATCGTATGGGTTACCAGTTTTCAATCGATGATTTTGGAACCGAGTTCACATCACTGGCTTATCTCAAGAAAATGCCACTGACAGAACTCAAAATAGACAAGTCGTTTGTTATGAATATTTTAAACAGCGAAAATGACTCAACTATTGTTAAGGCAATCATTAATCTTGCCCATAACCTGGGATTGCAGGTCACTGCAATAGGCGTAGAAAACCAAGAGATAATGGCTAAACTAAAGGAATATGACTGTGATATGGCGCAAGGTTATTTTCTGCACAAACCATTTTCTGCTACAGAATTCATTCAATGGATGAATAGTTCAAAATGGAAAGCCGGGCGATCTGCAAATAAAAACTGATTACTGTAATTGATTTTTTAACACCATACGTTACGCTTTAATCATTTATGGTAGTGATTCCCCCGGCACAAATTGATGTACTTTGCGTAGGTCAAGCCTCTTACGATCTTGTGTTTTCGGTTTCCCGTCATCCATTGGAAGACGAGAAAATTTTCGCTGATGGTTTTTTCGGCTGCGGCGGAGGACCCGCTGCAAATGCCGCAGTGGCCGTATCCCGATTAGGATTCACAGCAGCCTTTGCCGGTTATCTTGGTCAGGATCTTTACGGAGAAAAACATTATCAGGAATTGGTTGAATGCGGCATTGACACTCAACTCATTGTTCGTGGCTCGGCTCCTACTCCAATTTCTGCGATACTCGTCAAACAGAATGGCAAAAGGGCATTAATAAATTACAAGGGCGACACCAAACCATCGCCTTCGGGAGCCATAGATTTTAAATCCGTCAAATCCAAAGCCATACTGTTCGACGGCCACGAACCCTATATTTCCCCACCCCTGGCTGAATGCGCACGAGCAGAGAGTATTACCACTGTATTGGATGCAGGCTCTCTTCATGAAGGAACCCTGGCCCTGATGGAGCGAGTAGATTATCTGGTCTGTTCGGAAAAGTTTGCCCGACAGTATGCCGGTGATGAAAAAAAAGCGCTGACTCGATTGGCAGAGGTTTCGCCCGCCGTTGTCATCACTTTGGGAGAAAAAGGTCTGCTATGGCGAAGTGGACAGGAATACGGTATGTTTCCAGCTTTTCCTATTACCGCCGTTGATACAACCGGCGCTGGCGATGCTTTTCATGGCGCATTTGCCGCCGCCGTTGCTGCCCATATGGATTGGTTTGAGGTTCTACGGTATGCGAGCGCCGCCGGAGCGCTATGCTGTACGAAAATAGGTGCACGTCCCGGCCTGCCTTCGCGGGAAGAACACCGTGCCTTGCTGGAAGGGCGCAACCAGACCTGACCATAGCCGCATTTTCTTGCCAGGCACTGTGGCTTTGATTAACCTTGCCCATTCAATTGTCAGGTGAATGACAGACGAATTGAAATGCCTTGATTAAGTCACTCCCTTTTTTACAGAATAATAAAATCAATAGCAAACGAGTCAACATTAATCCTGCCATATATAAGTGTGACCTTACATTCAGACGACAAGACAAGGCGTGATGCTTAATCCTTCAAATATAACCGTCAGGATTTTTAATCTGCCAATTCCAGGCATCGGCTACCATGTCATCAAGATTTTTTTCCGCCTTCCAGTCAAGCTCTTTTAAAGCCAGTTCAGGGTTGGCAAAACATTCGGCCAGATCCCCTGTTCTTCGTGGAGCAATTTTATAATTAACTGTCCGACCGCTTACTTTTTCGAAGGTATTGATTATTTCCAGAACACTATAGCCTTTTCCTGTACCCAGATTATAAGCGTTACATGCACCTGCTTCGAATTTTTGACTGTTCAATGCCTCTATCGCTTTAATATGCCCCTTAACCAGATCGACTACATGAATATAATCCCTGATACCGGTTCCATCCGGGGTTGGATAATCATCACCAAACACTGATAATTGTGCCAGTTTGCCGATAGCAACCTGTGCCACAAAAGGCATCAGGTTATTGGGAATGTCATTGGGATCTTCGCCTATCATACCGCTCTCATGCGCACCTATCGGATTAAAATAGCGCAACAGGGCAATTTTCCAGGGGAATTCAGTTTGATTAATTTTATCAGCCTCCGACAAGTCCCTTAAAATATCCTCAATCATGGCTTTTGACCGGCCATAGGGATTGATCGCTCCCAGCGGAAAATCTTCTGAATACTGATTACAAGATGATTGACCATAAACGGTAGCGGAAGAACTGAATACCAATTGCTTCACGTTCGCCTTAGTCATCACGTCGACAAGAACGAGCGTTCCATAAACATTGTTATGATAATACATCAACGGTTGTGTGCAGGACTCACCGACGGACTTTAAACCGGCGAAATGTATCACTGCAGCGGGTGATTCCGTGGCAAAAATCTCGGTTAACGCCTGTTTATCACGAATATCGGCTTGATAAAAAGACAACGATTTGCCGGTAATTTGTTGCACTCTGGACAACGACTCCGGTTTGCTGTTGGATAAATTGTCAACGACCGCCACTTGATAACCCGCCTGCAATAATTCGACGCAGGCATGACTGCCAATATAACCTGCACCCCCCGTTACCAACACCTTGTTTTCATTCACCATGTATTTCACCTTTATTTTGCCGCTGTAAACTTGAGCCTTTAACTAAGTAAAGCTTAGTAAACTTTTTCGCATTACGCCTAAAGTATTTTTAGTTTTACCAGGTGTACGCGACGATTATCCGCTCTGATCACTTCAAAACGCATTGCGTCCATAACCAGACTCTCGCCTCTTTTTGGCATGTGTTCAAGCTGGCTCACAAGCAAACCGCCCACAGTATCATATTCATCGGTAGCAAAATGTGTGGAATAATAATCATCAAATTCTTCAATTGGCATGAGTGCCTTTATCATGAATTCATTTGGACTGCGCTGAAAAATATAGCCTTCGTCTTCATGATCATCGTGTTCGTCTTCAATCTCACCAACGATTTCTTCCAGTACATCCTCAATGGTAACCAAACCTGCTGCCTGACCATACTCATCGACTACAATAGCCATATGATTACCATTGGTCCGCAATTCCTTAAGCAATACATTCAAACGCTTGCTTTCCGGAACGACACAAGCAGGCCGCATTATTTCCTGAACAGTCAGCGTTTTATTTTGTAGTGCGCGCGCCAGTAAATCCTTGGCTAATAATACGCCCACTACTTTACTGCGATCCCCATCAATAACAGGATAACGAGAATGACCAAATTCAGTAACTAATGGGAATATTGTTTCCAGTTCTGCATCTTTCGGCACCACAACCATTTGAATGCGGGGAATCATAATATCCCTCACCCGCATTTGCGACACCTGCAAAACACCTTCAATCATCGACAAAGCATCGGTATCCAGTAGTCGATTTTTCCGGGCTTCTCTCAATATGCCCAGAAGTTCATCCAAGTCTTGCGGCTCCCCGGAAAATAGCTGGCTGATTCTTTCCACCCAACGTTTTCGGGGTGCGGTTCTACTGGGAGGCTGCTCGTCGCTCATTCGTCATTTACCTGTATATAGGGATTTTTTATGTTTAACTGCTGCAGAATTGCTATTTCCTTCTCTTCCATTAGCTCGGCTTGCGTCTCGTCGATGTGATCATAGCCCAATAAATGCAATACGCCATGCACAATGATATGCGCCCAATGATCCAGTAAAGCTTTATGTTGTTCCAGCGCTTCCTTTTCCAGTTGCGGAGCGCATACGACTAAATCACCGAGTAAATTCAGCTCTATGCCTTCAGGTATTTCGACAGGAAAACTGAGAATATTAGTGGGGCCCGGTTTCAGCCGGTATTGTTCATTGAGTTCAGCGCTTTCCTGTTCGCCGACAATACGTACAACGATTTCGGTGTCTTGATTGAAACCTTCGAGTGCAACATCAAGCCAGCGTTGAATGTGTTTCTGATCAGGTTGAGCGTTTGACTTGAAAATGTTCTGGATTTCGATTTGATTCATTGATCGGCTTTATTTTTTTGCTCATACGCTTCATAAGCGGTAACGATGCGCTGCACCAAAGGATGCCTGACCACATCCCGCGCCTCAAAAAAAGTAAAACTGATACCCTCAATATCTTTTAGAACTTCAAGCACATACCGTAAACCGGACATTTTTTCCGAAGGCAAATCTATTTGCGTAATATCACCCGTGACCACGGCAGTCGAACCAAAACCCACGCGCGTAAGAAACATTTTAATCTGCTCTGTCGTGGTGTTTTGGGCCTCATCCAAAATAATAAACGCGTCATTTAGCGTTCTACCGCGCATAAAAGCCAGCGGTGCAACTTCTATAATGCCTTTATCAATCATTTTTTCAACCCGTTCAAAGCCGAGCATTTCATACAACGCATCATACAGAGGCCGCAAATAGGGATCGACTTTTTGCGCCATGTCTCCCGGTAAAAAGCCCAATTTTTCACCCGCTTCAACAGCAGGACGAACCAGAATTATTTTCCTGACTTTTTCATTTTGCAAAGCATTGATAGCACAGGCTACGGCCAGATAAGTTTTACCGGTTCCGGCAGGCCCCACACCGAAATTTATATCATGAGAAACGATTTTTCTTAAGTAGGCTTGTTGATTAGCCCCTCTTCCCTTAATCAAGCCGAATTTTGTTTTAATGGCGACATAAGGTTCAGTTACCGCTGCCGATGTATCCAGTATTTCATCAATAGAGGCCTCCTGCATGGCCAAATGAATCAGTTCTGCAGTCAATTGCTCTTTTTCGGTGCTTGCAAATAATTTCTGCATAACAGCGCACGCTGCCTTGACTGAACTATCCACTCCCGTCACTTTAAACTGGTTGCCGCGATTGGCTATTTCAACCTGAAGGCGTTTTTCTATCTGCCTTAAATGGGTATCCAATTGACCACAAAAATTCGATAATCTGCCATTATCGGCAGGGAGCAAAGAAATTTCCTGTGAGATCATTATGATAAATCAGCCATGGGCAATAATTTTTTTGACAGAAGCCTCGACTAGCCTGCCTCGTAAAGAATTAGGCAAAGCTTCCGCAATCAGCACATCGACAAATTGCCCTGCCAATCTGGGATGGGCAATAAAATTTACCACCCGGTTATTTTCGGTTCTTCCCTGCATCTGCAACGGATTCTTCCTGGATTGCCCTTCGACCAAAACAGTCTGAACTGTACCAATCATGTTAGTTGATATAGCCGCAGCCATTTCATTAATACGGTTTTGAAAGCGCTCCAGCCGCTGTTTTTTTACTTCCGCAGGCACATCATCAGGCAGATCAGCTGCGGGGGTTCCGGGACGCTGACTATAAACAAAGCTGAATGACAGATCGAATCCGATTTCTTCAATGAACGACAGAGTCTGTTCAAATTCCTCATCAGTCTCCCCTGGAAAGCCGATAATAAAATCCGAAGAAAGACTGATATTGGGCCGCACTGCACGCAATTTGCGAATGGTTTCCAGGTAATCCGCACGGGTATGCCCGCGTTTCATCATTTTCAGGATATGATCGCTGCCGCTTTGCACCGGCAAATGCAGATGATTAACGAGCTTGGGGATTTCAGCAAAGGCTTCAATCAAACTATCGGTAAACTCAAGCGGATGTGAGGTCGTAAAACGAATGCGGTCTATCCCGTCTATCGCCGCCACATAATGCAGCAACAATGCAAAATCGGCACTATCGCCATCGTCCATTTCGCCGCGATAGGCGTTGACGTTTTGTCCCAATAAATTGATTTCCCGCACACCCTGTCTGGCCAGTGCCGTGATTTCAGCAATAACATCTCTCAGAGGTCGGCTGATTTCCTCACCACGGGTATAAGGCACTACACAAAAAGAACAATATTTACTGCAGCCCTCCATCACCGAAACAAAGGCTTTTGGACCTTCTGCCCGAGGTTCGGGCAGAACATCAAATTTTTCTATTTCCGGAAAGGAAACATCGACAACGTGCTTATGTTTACTGCGAACCTGATCCAGCAACTGCGGCAAACGGTGCAAGGTTTGCGGCCCAAAAACCATGTCCACAAACGGCGCCCGTTTTTGAATAGCAGCGCCCTCCTGACTGGCAACGCAACCACCCACACCGATTATCACGTCGGGACGCTGGTCTTTAATCTTGCGCCATTTACCCAAGGCAGAAAAAACTTTTTCCTGCGCCTTTTCGCGTATTGAACAGGTATTAAGCAATAGCACATCCGCCAGTTTTGGATCGTCAATCAATTCAAATCCATGCGATGCTTGAAGTACATCCCGCATCTTGTCGGAATCGTAATCGTTCATTTGACAGCCGTTGGTTTGAATATAAAGTTTTTGTGTCATATTTGGTAAAGGTAATTCATCTCAAAATACTTGGTTTTTTGGTTTATTGAAACGCAATAACAGCACATGCCGTTGAACCGCCAATCAAGGCCGGGGATGACCTCGGCCTTGAACATGGTGGCCATTATAACCTAAAGACAGGTTTATCAAACAAAGCGAAATCAATTCATAGATGCAGGTGCGGGTGCTAGTGAAATTGCATGAAAGCGTACAGCGTCGAGCAGGAATGACCTGAGGTGTTGCAAACATAACGCCTGCCTTACTGTCTTGAAAATTATCCTGCATTGCTGCCATGACAAACGCTTATGTTATAAAAACCTGATCACAGAGCGGAGTCGATATGCTTGACGTAGCGTTATTTCCAATGGAAACGATCCTGATTATTTCAAACTATCGGTGACATGCGGTTCAATCAACTGGTACAAGATTTGATGCATTTTTGGACTTCCTGCGATCACATTGCCTGACGCCAGGTAGTTATCATTAAAAGAAAAGTCAGTAACGACGCCGCCCGACTCTTTTATCAACAAGATACCCGCCGCCACATCCCATTCCATTACGCCTATTTCCCAGAAACCGTCCAGCCGGCCGGCGGCAACGTATGCCAAATCAAGCGCCGCGGCACCAGCGCGTCGAATTCCGGCTGCGCCAATCGTTATGGCGCGAAACATGCCCGTATAAGCATCAAGGTGCTGATCGGTTTTAAAAGGAAAGCCTGTGCCGATCAGCGCACCTTTCAAGCTGTTTTGATGGGTGACTCTGAGACGGCGATTATTTAGCATGGCTCCGCCGCCGCGTTTTGCGGTAAACAGTTCATCACGCAAGGGGTCGTAAACGACGCCGACTTCAAGCTTGTCTTTGTATTTTAAGGCAATAGAGACAGCATATTGAGGAAATCCGTGCAAAAAATTAGTCGTGCCATCCAGCGGATCTATCACCCAGACAAAATCATTGCCTTTATGTTTACCACTTTCTTCAGCCAGAATGGCGTGCTCAGGAAAGGCGGCCTTGATGATATTAATAATTTCCCGCTCGGCCGAACGGTCAACTTCACTGGCATAGTCATTTTTACCTTTTTGGTCGATGTGCAAACGGCCAACATTATCGGCTGAACGGAGGATCAAATCGCCCGCACTTCTTGCGGCACGGACAGCGATGTTAAGCATGGGTTGCATAGGCGAATTTATAATGAGCAGATAAATATAATAGGATACCAAATCTTTTGGTAAACTTGGGGCTTTTTTCAACGATGGGCGACACTATTGCTGTCACATATAAAAATTGTTCTGGTCGAAACCACGCATCCCGGAAATATCGGCGCTGTTGCCAGGGCAATGAAAAACATGAAGATGAATAATTTGTGGCTGGTCTCGCCAAAAATTTTTCCCAGCGCCGATGCAACATCCAGAGCGTCGGGTGCTGATGATGTATTAGCAAAAGCCACCGTATGCCGTAGTTTGCGAGAAGCCATTGCTGACTGTCAGTTGGTTCTTGGGGCAAGCGCCCGCTGCAGAACAATAAGCTGGCCGGAAATGACGCCCAGGCAGTGTGCCGAAAAAGTGATGATTAACGAACCCGATCAAAAAGTCGCTATTATTTTTGGTCGTGAAAACTCTGGCTTAAAAAATCACGAGCTGGATTTATGTCATTTTCTGCTCAGAATTCCCTGTAACAGAGAATACAGCTCCCTGAATATTGCCGCCGCCGTACAGGTAGTATGTTATGAGCTATTTGTTGCAAGCGATATGCAGGAAACAGTGGCGAATGGCGATAAAGGCGAATGCCCGTTAGCGACAGCAATGCAGATGGAGTCTTTTTATGCTCATCTATACCAGACCTTGACTGATATTGGCTTTATGCACCCTGATAAATCAAAATCGATTATGCGCCGTTTGCGGCGCATTTATAACCGCATACAACTGGATACTAAAGAACTCGACATACTCAGGGGTATCTTAAGGATGTCCCAAAATCATCAGAGGAGTGATTGATGTTTAACCGGTTAAAAGAAGACATTGCCTGCGTATTTGAACGTGATCCGGCTGCACAATCGGTGTTTGAAGTGATGACAACTTACCCGGGAGTTCATGCCGTCTTAATTCATCGCATTAGCCACTTGTTATGGAATGCCCGATTCTTATGGTTGGCGCGGTTTATTGCCTTTATCAGCCGCTGGCTGACAGGCATTGAAATTCATCCGGGCGCGCAAATAGGCAGACGCTTTTTTATCGATCACGGCATGGGTGTGGTAATCGGTGAAACCGCTATTATCGGCGATGACTGCACCTTGTATCATGGCGTAACGTTGGGTGGAACAAGCTGGGACAAGGGCAAACGCCATCCAACCCTGCATAATGGTGTAGTCATTGGGGCCGGGGCAAAAGTGTTGGGCCCCATCGAAATTGGTACAGGCGCCAGAGTAGGTTCAAATTCGGTGGTATTAAAGCCCGTACCCGCAGGTGCAACGGTGGTCGGCATTCCCGGCCATATCATAGGCATTCGTCCCAAAACGCCGACAACTGAACGTGATAAAATTGCCAGCAAAATGGGCTTTGATGCCTATGGTGCAACAGCCGATATGCCTGATCCTGTTGCTAATGCCATTAATCGCATGCTGGATCATATTCATTTGCTGGATAAGCAAATTGATACCATGCAAAAAGCACTCAATGATGCGGGCATCAATTGTCTAGAAACACCTATATCAACATTAGATGGCTGTGAAATTGCAGACAGCTATGAGAAAGGCAATCAGCAAAAGACGAAAAGCATCAATAGTGTTTAACTTGTCCTTTGGTTATTGAAAAGCATAAAAGTTGACTATTTTGCTAGGTTAAGTATAGTTATGATAATTACTTATCTTTCTGAGGGCTTCTCTCATGCGCTTAACCACCAAGGGCCGTTATGCAGTAACGGCAATGCTGGATCTGGCTTATCACAGCCAAAAAAAACCGGTTACATTAACCGATATTGCCGCTCGTCAAACTATTTCCCTGTCTTATCTGGAACAGTTATTTGCACGCTTGCGCCGCGCCAATATGGTAAAAGGCATTCGCGGGCCTGGCGGTGGCTATACCTTGGCTGGCAAGGCAAGAGAGATCAATATTGCTGATATTGTTGCCGCTGTCGATGAACCGATTGATGCCACCAAATGCGGCGGTGAAGCCAATTGCCAAAAAGACCAGGCGTGTTTAACTCACGACTTATGGATGGGCCTGAGTGAACAGATCAGGGATTATTTAAAGGGCATCACACTGGCTCAGCTGCTGGAAAAGCATCATGTCCAGGAAATCGCCAAAAGACAGGATCAGGATGCCCAGCGAGTCATCGAAATACACCGCAATACGGAATTAATATCTAATCAGAATGACTTACTTTGATCACAATGCAACAACACCCACCGATGATCGGGTGTTGGAAGCAATGTTGCCTTTCCTGAAGTCGTTTTACGCCAATCCCTCCAGTTTATATCGTCACGGCAGAATTGCCCGCAGCGCTGTCGATGCCGCCCGCGAGCAAATTGCCGCGCTGGTCGATGCGCAGGCCTCGCAAGTCATTTTTACCAGCGGCGGTACCGAGTCGAATAATCTGGCGCTGGCAACATTACCTTCCCAGGGCAGGCTTGCCATTTCCGCTATTGAACATCCTTCTGTTACTGAACCCGCCCTGCGGCTAGAAAGACTAGGAGCCAGGTTAAACATCATCAACGTTGATGCCAACGGACTCATAACGCAAGATGCTATTGACAAGATTATTAAGGAAAAGCCGGAGCTGGTTTCGATCATACTGGCCAATAATGAAACCGGGGTAATCCAGAATTTAGCTCCCTACGCCGGCAAGTTAAGAGCAAACGGCATCAGGGTTCACACCGATGCCGTACAGGCATTAGGTAAAATCCCGGTATCTTTTAACCAGCTCGGTGTGCATTTGATGTCGTTATCCAGCCACAAAATCTATGGACCTAAAGGCTGCGGCGCACTGGTATTTGAAAAAGGAGTAGAGATAAAGCCCTTTCTTCTGGGTGGTGGGCAGGAACAGGAGCTAAGAGCCGGGACTGAAAATGTCGCCGCCATCGTCGGCTTTGGCAAAGCGGCGGAACTTGCGAAAGCCGGACTTGCCGAATATAGCGCAAAACTGCTTGCTTTAAGAGAACTACTGGAGGAAGGTTTAACAACGATTCCCGGTTTAACCATTTTTGCTCGGCAGGCAAACCGGTTGCCTAACACCGTGCAGTTTGGCATCCCTGAAATCGATGGTGAAATGCTGCTGATGAAACTGGATCAAAAGGGAATTGCCGTTTCCAGCGGATCAGCCTGTGCCAGTGGCGGCAGCATTCCCAGTCCGGTACTCATAGCCATGGGGGTAGAGGCAGGTTTCGCAAAAAGTGCAATCCGCATCAGTTTGGGCCTGGCTAATACACCAGCTGAAATTTTGGAATTTATTGATCTATTAAAAGCCTTGGTTTGCCAAGCATAAAGAGGGTGTTATGTCTGTTTCATTAACTGAAAGTGCTGCTCGTCAAATTAAAAAGCAACTGGAAAAACGTGGTAAAGGGATTGGTTTAAAATTGGCTGTAAGAAAGTCCGGATGCTCGGGTTATGCTTACGCACTGGACTATGCCGATACGCTTAATGAACATGATGCTGTGTTTGAAAATTTTGGCGTTAAAATCATCGTACCTGGAAGTGATCTGGAATTTGTTGATGGCATAGAACTGGATTATCGCAGAGAAGGTATTAATGAGGCGTTTCAGTTCAACAACCCGAATGTTAAAGGTACATGCGGTTGTGGAGAAAGCTTTTCTGTCGATTAAGAACAATAGAACAATGCCTTTATTGCAATCAGAGGCCAACGCTTTCAGTAATTTTATAGTGCGGTTTCTTGGCTACTGCTTGTTGCCAATTGACAGCATTCTCGTTAATATGCAAACGACGCTTACCCAATGGAGCCATCGCTATGGCGCTTGCTCAAGAAGACCTGCAACAAATCCGGCAACTTATCGAACAAAGCATAGCCGCACGCGCGGAAACAGCTAACGTCAACGTGCGTTATGAGCTGGATATACGCGAACGTATAGTCCGGGTTGAAGAAGAACTCAAGCATCAGCGCGAGTTGATGCTGCAAGGCTTTGAGACAAGCAACAGGCGTTTTGAAGAAATTCGTACCGATATGGACAAGCGTTTTGAATAGGTGGACAAGCGTTTTGAGCAAGTTGATAAACGTTTTGAGCAAGTGGACAAACGTTTTGAGCAAATCGATAAGCGTTTTGAGCAAATCGATAAACATTTAACCATTATCACCAACCGCATGGACAGATTCATGTTCTGGTCGCTAGGTTTAACCATTTCTGCTGTTATCGCTATCGTCAAACTCACTTGAGCCAGGCTGGAATAACTTGCCTAACTGGTTTAGCAAAGTGATTAATAAAAACTCAAAGCACCTATGGATAACCGCACATTTACAAACCGTATAGTCGTTCTTGATACCGAAACCACCGGCTTAAATCCGCAGGAAGGCCATAGAATCATTGAAATTGGTTGTGTTGAGCTGGTTAAGCGCCGCTTAACGGGCAAGCGTTTTCATGTTTATATTAATCCAGACCGGCTTATTGATGAAGGCGCTATTGCAGTCCACGGTATCACCAATCAATTTTTAGACAATAAACCGCATTTTGAGCAGATTGTTGATGATTTTATAGCGTTTATCCAAGGCGCTGAATTAGTCATACACAATGCGCCATTTGATGTCGGTTTTATCAATCATGAGTTTTCACGGCTACAAAATAAAGTTGGAGATGTCGCTGAGCACAGTCAAGTATTTGATACACTGGCTTACGCGAGACTAAAACATCCTGGACAAAGAAACAGTCTGGATGCGCTTTGTAAACGCTATGGCATTGATAATAGCCACCGGGATCTACATGGCGCGTTATTAGACGCGGAAATTCTGGCGGATGTATTTCTATTAATGACTGGCGGACAATCTTCGCTGCTGGATGAAGGCCTGCCAGGTACAAATGAATCGATTGCAAATAAAAACATTAAGCGTGTTTCTGCAGATCGTCCCGCATTAACAGTCATTCGCTGTAATGACGAGGAATTAATGGCCCATCAACTGCGCCTGGAAGCAATTGAAAAAGCCGGTGGCGCTTGCATCTGGAATTCAGACGTTTAGAAATCCGGTAATTCCGATCTGCGAAGGAGTTTGCAACAAACCATCGCTCATTTTTTAATATTTTTTAAACCAGGCTGTTATATGTACCAGGCGAAACAAAAACACTGTCTACGAAGGACCGATTTGATAGAGCATCTGCACTGCCGATTGGTCTATGCTGCGCCAATCCCGCGCTGAATAAATTACTCGGTTGCTTTGGCCCGCCGGGATGTAGAACTGATCCGTTTTTTGCTTTTGTCCACTTTTTTAGCCATATCATCCATTTTTGATATGTTAAGCTGCTGACCGGCTACCCTGATTTTTTTCAGCTCCTCAAGCAACTCTTTCGGCATACCTGCTGGCAACTCAACGGTGCTGTATTCGTCTTCAATTCTGATACGGGCGATATGGTCGCCGTCAATGCCAGTTTCATTAGCGATGGCGCCAACGATATTGCCCGGTTTTACACCGTGATTGTGGCCGACTTCAATCCGGAATACTTCCATTTCTATAGTTGCCCCACTCCCGGACACACGTTTGGGCTTGCGATCCCTTTGCGGGCGGTCTTCTCTTTGTGAACGACCTTCTCTTTGCGGCCTATCATCTCTACTGTCGTAAGATTTTTTAGGCAGATTTTGCATTAACAGCGGTGTATCGCCTTGCACCAGTTTAGCCAAAGCGGCAGCAATTTCCAATGCTGATACATTATGTTCCTGCTGGTATTGCTCAATCAGTTGGCTGAAAAAACCCAACTCTTCAGCGGCCAAGGTATCAGTTATGTTTTGTTTAAAACGGGCGATCCGTTTATTGTTAATGACTTCAGTTGAAGGCAAGCCCATTTCTTCAACTTTTTTCTTGGTTGCTTTTTCGATATTACTTAACAGTTTTCTTTCTCTGGGGGCGATAAACAATATGGCATCGCCTGTACGTCCCGCACGTCCGGTCCTTCCTATACGGTGAATGTACGACTCGGTATCGTAAGGGATGTCGTAGTTGACGACATGGGTAATACGATCTACATCCAATCCGCGCGCAGCAACATCAGTCGCAATCAAGATATCCAGTTTGCCGTTCTTCAGATGAGCAATGGTACGCTCTCTCAGCGCCTGAGACATATCGCCATTAATCGCAGCCGCCGAATAACCGCGCGCTTCCAGTTTTTCAGCCAGCTCAATAGTTGCTGTTTTGGTTCTGACAAAAATAATCATACCGTCAAACGTTTCAGCTTCAAGGATGCGTGTTAATGCGTCCAGTTTGTGTACGCCACTGACTATCCAGAAACGTTGGCGTATGAATTCTGCAGAAGCGCTGGTTACTTTAATGGTGATTTGTTCAGGCTCATGCAAATACTCTTGAGCAATTTTGCGAATCGCCGGTGGCATCGTTGCCGAGAATAGCGCAATTTGTATGTCGTCGGGAGTTTGTTCAAGCACCCATTCCACATCATCAATAAAACCCATACGCAGCATTTCATCGGCTTCATCAAGCACCAAAACGTTAAGTCCGTCAAGATTCAGCGTGCCTTTGCGCATATGATCCATGACCCGGCCCGGGGTGCCGACAACCACATGGGCACCACGTTTTAACTGGCGCAACTGGGTGCTATAATCCTGTCCACCGTAAATAGGTAAAACATGGAAGCCTTTTAAATGTGCTGCATAACGTTGAAACGCTTCCGCCACCTGTATCGCCAGTTCCCGAGTAGGCGCCAGCACCAGAACCTGCGGGTCTTTTTGCCGAAGATCGATGCGCGATAAAATAGGCAGAGCGAAAGCGGCTGTTTTACCGGTTCCTGTTTGTGCCTGTCCCAGTACATCCTTGCCTTGCAGCATATGCGGGATAACTTGTGCCTGAATGGGTGAAGGTGTTTCATAACCGACATCATCCAGCGCTTTTAGCACCGGGTCTATCAGCGCTAAATCACGGAAAGAGGGTATTGGTGAAACATCATTGGACATGGATTTACCTGTTGGAAATAGGAGAAGGCGCGTAAGTGCAGAGAAATGTTTATTTATAACCAATTATACCCCAATATGTCTTGTTTTTGCTAGTTTAAGGATAAGAGACAGCAATTCAGAGTATTTGAAAATCCAACAATAAAGGAGTTCTACCTTTTTATGACGGGCACACTTCCCCCTCTCCTTTCTGGCTAGAGTTCACAGTGTTTCGTTATCATGACGGGTAAGCTGTTGCTGGCTCCTGAAAG
>JAGXGJ010000133.1 GCA_024636875.1 Methylococcaceae bacterium
CGAGGCGCTTATTTGGAACCGAACACCCGGAGCTGTTTACCTGGTTACTTGAACAAATGGGAGAACTTCCACTTGCTAGAAAGAGCCGGGAACGTGTAATTTCTAACCCGTTGAAATTATTAAATGTCCCGGCTTAAGTGGCAAGCCACCGCGCCAATATACGCTACTTGAATTTGAATCGTCTATGAATCAGAAAGGGCAAATAAAGAAGCCGATTGACCTAGATTGGGGCGGTTAACGCGTTTTAATGCTTATTAATATTGGAATTCACTCTATTTGATCAGGCTAGCTGCGAATTATTCACAGCTAACCTAACTCGATTCCAATAGCGTAGGCTGCAATATTGCGACTGCTTGCCGTTTCCGCATCCTTTCATCATGCAAGCGTCTCTTGCGGAGCGAGATTTTTCTCAACAAATTGCTCTTCAAAGGAGAACACGTTGGGATTGTGTCTGTTGATGGTTGCTTTTACCCAGTGCGAATTAGGGTTACCAAAGGCTTCGACGCAGGTAAAGTTATGCAATCTCGGTGTGCCTGAATCCCAGGGCACCAGCCGCATATTGCTCGGCGGCCAAGGCGAAGGAATCTTGCAACCATTACAGATTAACGGTGTTACGCTGTGCATATTCCTGCTCGGCAGCCGGTTTCGAAGAAAAACAAGCTGAAGCCATTGCTGGCGCTTTTCGCGACGCCCAGGCAGAAACGGAAACGGCCACCAGACACGGCTTAAAAGAACTGGAACATTCTTTAAAGGCAGACATGCAAATGCTTCGTGGCGATATGCAGGCGATGGAGTACCGTATGACCATTAAGTTGGGTGGCATGACGGCAGTGTCAGTAGCTATTGTAGCCGCGCTGGTCAAGTTGTTGTAAGGAAGGAAAGCAGACTATTCACTGGTTCCCGACCCTGCACTAGCACCTGCCTTCCTTTTGTATGCAGGCTCTAAGCCTCAGGTACTCCACGGTATGGTTGAAAAAGGGCGGGGCCAATCTACAGAACAGGCTCTGGATAATAACTTCTTCTACTTCGAAGTATCGCTGAATGCGTTTGGGGATGACAAACCTAAACACAAGTAAAGGCAAGATATGACATAATAGCGGCGACACAATAATCGGCAAGTTGGGCGACCTTATTTGCCTGGGCAGAGCTGGGTTCCTCTTACTTCGGCAGCGCCGATAGTCCGGTATTTCCGGTTTTCAAATACGCTTTTTAAACGGGTCTTCATACGCCTTGTGCGAATCTGTGCTTCGATACTGCTACACATCATTTAACCATTGGAGAATATTATGTTACCTAGTCGTTTTTTTCGTTCTATTATCGTCGCATGGCTGATTTTGCTTGCTCCCACTACTTGGGCAGCAACCACCTTAGTTGCCGTCGCAGCCAATTTCAGCAAGCCGATGACGGAAATAGCCGCACAATTTAAAAAGGCTACCGGCCACAGCGCCAAATTATCGTTCGGTTCATCCGGAAAATTTGTCTCGCAGCTGGAAAACGGCGGGCCTTTTGAGGTATTCATGTCGGCAGACGAAAAAGGCCCGCGTAAATTAGAAGAATCCGGACTGGCCGCACCAAACAGTCAATTCACTTATGCGTTGGGCAAGCTGGTGCTGTGGTCGGCTACACCAGGTTATGTCGACGATCAGGGAAATATTCTGACTACAGGAGGCTTTAAACATTTGGCCTTGGCCGATCCCAAACTGGCGCCTTACGGCGCTGCGGCAGTGGAGGTATTGAAAAAGATGGAACTGTTCAAGAAATTGCAACCCTTGTTCGTACAGGGTGAAAATATCGCGCAAACTTATCAATTCGTCAGTACCGCTAACGCCGAATTGGGCTTTGTGGCATTATCGCAAGTCATAGAAAAAGGCAAAATTGCTAACGGTTCAGGCTGGATTATTCCTGGCAATTACTACGCGCCGATCCGGCAAAGTGTGGTTCTGATGAAGAAGGGTACAGAAAACCCTGCTGCGCAGGCATTGTTGAGATATTTAAAATCCGCCCCGGTATTGGCTATTATCGCAAAATACGGCTACGATTTGCCCAAATAATCAACGAAGCGCTCATGCTAACTTCCGCCGATCTCGGCACTTTGCTTTTAACATTCAAAGTGGCCAGTATCGCCACCGCGTTGATGCTGCTGTTCGGCACTCCGCTTGCCTGGTGGCTTGCCCGGACTCGATCTGCCTGGAAAGGTATCATCAATGCCATCGTAGCGCTGCCGCTGGTACTGCCGCCAACGGTATTGGGTTTCTATTTACTGGTACTGATGGGCCCGGCCGGGGTAATCGGTAAATTCACCAGTTGGCTGGGTTTGGGTACGTTGCCGTTTACATTTAGCGGATTGGTGGTAGCCTCGGTCCTATATTCCATGCCGTTTGTTGTGCAACCTTTACAAGCCGCATTCACCACCATCGGCGAGCAACCTTTGGAAGCGGCTGCGACCTTGCGCGCAAGCCCCCTGGATACATTTTTTAGCGTCGTCGTACCGCTGGTAAAACCCGGATTCTTGACTGCCGCCATCTTAGGTTTTACCCACACTGTCGGCGAATTCGGCGTAGTGCTGATGGTCGGCGGCAACATTCCCGATAAAACCCGCGTCGTGTCGGTGCAAATCTATAATCATGTCGAAGCCCTGGAATACAGCGAAGCTCATGGATTAGCCGGCAGCTTGCTGTTGTTCTCGTTTACCATACTGCTGGTGCTCTACACAGTACTGAAAACCCAACCAGTTGCCCATCAACTGAAATGACGCAACCAATCACCGCCCGCTTTCAGCTCGATTACGGCGCGTTTCAATTGGCTGTCGATCTGTGTTTGCCGGGTTCAGGCGTTACTGTACTGTTCGGACATTCAGGTTCGGGAAAAACCACACTACTACGCTGCATCGCCGGGCTGCAACGCGCGCCGCAGGGTTTTCTGGAAATCAACGGCTGTTGTTGGCAGGACAACGAGCGTGACATATTTTTGCCCACGCATAAACGAGCGTTGGGTTATGTGTTTCAGGAGGCGAATCTGTTTCCGCATTTGACGGTAGCGGGTAACCTGCAATTCGGCTTGAAGCGGATAGCCAAACCTTCGGGTGCTGCCGATCTTCCTCACATCCTGGAATTAATGGGTATCGATCATTTACTTAAACGTAAGCCGGATTGTCTGTCCGGCGGCGAACGGCAACGGGTTGCCATCGCCCGTGCACTGACCTTGAATCCAGAAGTCCTGCTTATGGATGAGCCGCTGGCGTCACTGGATTTCAAGCGTAAACAGGAAATCCTGCCTTTTTTAAGCCGCCTGCATCGGGAACTGAACATTCCGGTATTGTATGTTACCCATTCTCAGCAGGAAGTCGCACAACTGGCCGATCATCTGGTTATTCTGGCGGAAGGGCGGGCACTGGCCTCTGGACCGCTGTCGGAAACGCAGAGCCGTCTCGACGTACCATTGGCTCAAGACAGGGATGCAGCCACAGTTTGGCCGGCAACTATAGCCTCACATGAAGACGACTATCATCTCACCCATGTTGCTTTTACCGGCGGCACACTCAGCTTGCCGATGGTTGATGCCGAGATCGGCAAGCCGCTTCGCGTGCAGATATACGCCCGCGATGTCAGTATCGTCCTTGAGGCACCGGCCGCCACCAGCATTCTCAATGTCCTGCCGGGAATCATCACCGGCCTCGCCGACGATCATGGCGGGCGAACCGTAGTGCGGCTGCAGGTCGGCAATCAGGCGCTGCTTGCACATATCACCCAAAAATCGGCACTGCTGCTGAATTTACAAATCGGCATGGAGGTTTATGTGCAAATCAAGGGTACATCAATATTGAATTAATAAACTTGATGGAAATTCAACATAAAAGCAAATACGCGATCAGTTTCAGGCACCTTCATCGAGGGGGTGAAAACAGGGACTCAATTCCGCTGGAGCACCTTGATCGATATAGATTCCCTGACCTCCCGGCATCGACAGCTACGATCCAGGCTTGACGCCGGGCAATACAGGATCTGAAAAGCGTTGCTCTTTCAATACTTTAATACAGTATGGATAAGTAAGCAGGCACACAACTGTGGTATTATTTACTCACACGGCAACAATAATCCCATTGAACAATGCGGGGTATTTCAAGGAATGGGGCTTTACTCATTAGCGTTATGGTCATGATGGCGATAGACGCTTTACACTACAATTCCAAAGGCAATTAATGATGCGTAAAATAACGATCAACCCACCCACAAAAAACATTTTATCTGCTGATCTGAACTTTCTAGATCTGGATCGTCTGGTACAGGTAGAAATCAGTTCAGAATGCCAGGAGCACCCTATAGAGTCTGCCTTGGTAGCAGAAACTGAATCCGGATGGCAGGCAGCCAGTTCCGGCGAGCAAACGATACGCCTGATTTTTGATCAGCCGCAGACAATTAAACATATCTATCTCAGGTTTGACGAACAGGAACAATCTCGTACGCAAGAGTTTGTTTTGCTTTGGCGCTTGGATAATGAGGACTCTTTTCGAGAAATTCTGCGTCAGCAATTCCATTTCAGTCCACCGCTCACTACCCGGGAAGTCGAGGAATATGCCGTCGATCTGAAGGAACTCAAAGCGCTCGAATTAAAAATTATTCCCGACATCAGTGCTGGCGAAGCTTGTGCAAAACTTACCCGCTTGCGGCTTGCGACAGTCTGAATAAACTGGACTCCAGTCAGCTTTCTCAATAGCAGGGAATCCGTTTGCCAGCAGAAAAAATATCCTGGAGATCGGTCTCAACCTATTTTTTCTAGCGCCATTTTTTCTACGCAAACAGTAATAACTTCAGCTAAAATGCGACATTTTCTTTCTTGATATTACCAACCGATGACTAAAGAAATTCGCATTGAAAGATGGAGCGGTACTGCTCTTCAGCAATTTATTCCTGAACTCGCCCGCCTTAGAATTGAAGTATTCCGCGACTTCCCTTATTTGTACGACGGGGATTATGACTACGAGAAAAAATACCTGCAAACCTATATTGATAATCCTGAAAGCGTTATCGTATTGGCGTTTGACGGCGATAAAGTAGTCGGCGCATCAACTGCTATTCCAATGAAATATGAAACTGATCCTCTTAAAAAACCTTTTCTTGAACATGGCTACAATCTTGATGATGTTTTTTATTGCAGTGAATCGGTTTTAAATAAGGATTATCGTGGTTTGGGTTTGGGTGTGCGTTTTTTTGAGCACAGAGAAGCTCACGCTGACGATTTGGGCGGTTTCAAATTTATCACTTTCTGTTGTGTAGAAAGGCCCGTTGATCACCCTCGGCGTCCTGCCAATTATGTTCCTCTGGATCAATTCTGGAACAAACGCGGTTATTTCAAACACCCCGAACTTCAGACAACCTACTCATGGAAAGATCTGGATGATACGGAAGAAACGCCTAAACCGATGACTTTCTGGCTTAAACATGAACGTTAAAATTGCAAGCGCCCAATACGACATCAGTTTTCTCGAAAATTGGCAGGCTTATCAAGAGAAAATTGCACGCTGGGTTGCAGAGGCCGCCGCACAAGACGCCAAAATTTTGCTGTTTCCCGAGTATTTCAGCATGGAACTGGCATCACTGTTCGGCCAGGAGATTTATTCATCGTTAAGCAAACAGCTGGCAGCCATGCAGTCATTGCATGATGATTTTACGGCCCTGTTCATTAATCTGGCCCAAACATACCAGTGCATTATTCAAGCGGGTACATTTCCGGTCCGCATCGATTCCGGAAGCTATCGAAACCGCGCTTATCTGTTTATGCCCGACGGCCGCTTTGATTGCCAGGATAAACTGATGATGACCCGTTTTGAAAACGAGCAATGGCTGATTAAAGGCGGCAAGGAATTAATGTGTTTTGATAGCGAATACGGAAAAATTGCCATTAACATTTGCTACGACAGCGAATTTCCACTGCTGGCAAGAAAGCAGGTTGAAGATGGATGCGTGTTAATTCTAGTGCCCAGTTGTACCGATACGCTCGCCGGTTACCATCGGGTTAAAATAGGCTGTCAGGCCAGAGCTTTGGAGAATCAGTGCTATGTTGTCCAGGCCTCGCTGGTGGGTAATGCCGCGTGGTCGGAAGCGGTCGATATTAATGTCGGGGCAGCGGCTATTTACACACCGGTGGATAAGGGTTTTCCTGATAATGGCATTTTGTCGGCCGGTACAATCAACGCCGTGCAATGGGTCATTGCGGAAATTTCGCCAGGCGACTGTGCAAGGGTTCGGGAGCATGGACAGGTCTTCAATTACAGGGATTGGCCCTTGCAATATACCCATGTTAGTTAAAAATTGACTCAAAGGAAAAGCCGTTTAACTGGAGAATTTCCTTTAGTCTTTTTAATGCATCCATTTGAATTTGTCTAACACGTTCTCTGGTTACCCCCAACTCTTGGGCTACCTGCTCAAGAGTTGCATCTTGATAACCGCAAATTCCATAGCGACGGCAAATAACTTCACGCTGTTTTTCAGGAAGTTCAAATACCCAGCCGCTAATATTTTGTTTAATACTGAATTCCTGTAATTGTTCATCATGCGGCACATCCTCGGCATCCGAAATAGATTCAACCAACGGATTGTCAACATCCCTGCAACCCGGCAAATCAACTGACGTTACCCGCTCATTGAGTTTAAGCATTTTGTCAACTTTCTCTAGCGGTTTATCCATATAATCAGCTATATCCTGGGCACTGGGTTCATGATCCATTGTTTGTGTCAAATGGCGTTGAGCCTTAAGGTAAGTGTTCATTTCCTTGACAATATGAATCGGCAACCGAATGGTTCGCGTCTGATCCATTATAGCGCGTTCAATATTCTGCCTGATCCACCAGGTCGCATAGGTCGAAAATCTGAACCCCCTTTCAGGATCAAATTTTTCAACAGCGCGAATCAAACCCAGATTACCTTCCTCAATCAAATCCAGCAATGGCAAGCCTCTATTCAGGTAACGATAGGAAATTTTCACCACCAAACGCAAGTTGCTTTCAATCATTATCTTACGAGCCTCCATGTCGCCCTGCTGCGAGCGTAAACCATAGATTTTCTCCTGATCGGCAGTCAGCAGTTTTGATCGTCCGAGTTCACTCAAATAGGCGCGGGTGGCATCTAACTCAATAGGATTTTGAGCTTTGACGGCCAAAACTTTCAGTTTCTCGTTAATTACAGCAGTTACGTCAAGTTCTTCGTCTAAAGACAAATCCTGTTCACACAGTATAACTATTTCATCGTCAGATGGTTCGATTAATGGGTTATTCATAGTAATTCCTTAGGTTAATTAATCAAAGCCGGACGGTCTGATTACCTTTTCGGCAAAAGTTTAAGTGGATTGACTGGATTTCCGTTTTTTCTGATTTCAAAATGCAATGAAGTTCGTTTGGTCCCTACTTTCCCAACTTCAGCAATAACCTGGCCTTTTTCAACTTGCTGCCCTTCTTTTACCAGCAAACGACGATTATTTGCATAAGCGCTTAGATACGCTTTATTGTGTTTGATAATAAGCAAGTGGCCAAAGCCTATCAAGCCCTGCCCGCAATAAACTACTTTTCCCGCTTCAGCGGCGCTCACTGACTGCCCTAACTTACCGGCTATGTCAATTCCTTTATTATACGCTGGAGAAAACCTTTTTAGAACTTTACCCTTAATCGGCCAACTGAAGTTTAACCCAGAAATCTTTTTATTATCAATTGAAACAATTGATTTTTTTTGTTTTTTACCTGTTTTTCTTATTATGGCAAGGTTATTTTGCGGTTTTTTATGCGCGCTTCTATCTTCCGGATTCTTTTTGTCAGCAAGTAAATTGCCCGATTTTTTGGATCGAGGGCTTACCTGTACTGCATTTGTAATTTGCTGCTTTTCCTGTGTTAACTCGCCAGCAAGATCAGATTTGAAAAATTTTATTTTTTCTCCCGCCATTATCTTATAGGGCGGAGGAATGTGGTTCCAGAGCGCCAGGCGCTGATAGCCATAACCGGAACTCAAACCGATAGAATAAAGGGTCTCTCCATTTTTTACCCGATGAAATTTTTTTGTGTCTTCAGTTACAACGGGTTTCTCTTTGGGAATACCTTGTTTGCTTTCGGAAATAGCCTGTTTGCCTTTTTCTGGAATATCCTGTCCCATCTTGCTACGCTCCTGGTTACTCTTGACAGGACCTTGCCGGTCTACCGTAATCTCCCTGTTGTTTGTCATCACAGGCGCATAATTTGCTCGATTTGTACAGGCATTCAAAATAACCAGCATCATCAGGGCTGCGAGAAAGGCTTGATTTGAACGGTGAAAAGACATAGCAGATTATTTTTTCAACAAAATCTTTTTAGCCAAATTTATTTTGGCCGCCAAATAATCCGATCCGCCACGATCAGGATGTATTTTTTGCATCAATTTGCGGTGAGCGGCGGCAATCTCCTGTCCTGATGCACCCGGCTTCAAACCTAACACCTCATAAGCCTCTTCAACCGACATTTTTCCTTTAGCGGCTGAATCACTTTGCCGTTGTGACGAGTGTTGTTTTGAACCGGAAAATTCCTGCCACATTCTTTGTAATTGGGGTGCATAGTGCAGCAGTGACGGCATTAACCTGAGAAAAAATGCAATAACGACACCTGCTAGTGCAAAAAGCCAGTTTAACCTTCCGCTTGCTGTCAAATAGAGCAACACGGCACCTGTCAAGCCTAACAATAACATCCTGATGTACTTTGCCATCACCTCGGGCGACGCTTTCCTAAAAGCGCGCAAACCCAAAAATGCAATAACGATCAGCAGCAAAATCAATAAAATTCGAATCAATGTTTCCTCCATGAGTAATGATCCCCGGTCAATAATACTTTAGAATAGGGCGTCCTTCGATAACAGACTGAATAATTGATTACCATGCAGCATGCTCACATCCCGATATTAGGTTTTGCCGCCTTTAGCGGAACCGGCAAAACCACGTTACTCACGCAGACTATCCCGATTTTAAGACAGCAGGGATTACGTATCGGTTTGATCAAACACAGCCATCATAATTTTCAAATAGACCAGCCGGGAAAAGACAGTTTCCGCTTGCGTGAAGCCGGTGCCTCGCCAGTTATGCTGGTCTCCACGCATAGGCGCGCAATCATTACCGAGTTCACGCCAGCACGAGAACCCCGACTGGATGATCAATTACAAGTATTCGATCAATCTGAACTGGACCTGATTCTGGTTGAAGGCTTTAAAGCAGAGCAATTTCCCAAAATAGAACTGCATCGACCCTCGCTTAACAAACCGTTACTTTATCCCAACGATCCGGACATTATTGCCATAGCTTCTGATTGTACGCTGAAAACACCAGACTATCTGTCCCAACTGGATATAAATCAGCCCGAAATGATTGCTTCCTTTGTATTAAATCAATTCATGAGGTCTGTATGATTGACTCATGCAGCCAGGAATCAAGCCCGTTGCTGTCCGTTGAGGCTGCATTGGCAAGAATTAAAGGCGCCATACACCCCGTTGCAGGTTCAGAAAAAGTCGTTTTAAAAAACGCCCTGGGACGGGTGTTATCAGAATCAGTTTACTCACCGATAAATATTCCTCATGAAAGAAATTCAGCCATGGACGGCTATGCTTTATCCAGCAACAGTATTAACCGTGAACAACCCTTTACACTCAGTCTGGCCGGGACTTCCTGGGCAGGAAATTCCTTTAAAGAAAAACTGCAACCAGGGCAATGTATCAGGGTTTTTACCGGAGCGGTATTGCCCGACCAAGCTGATTCAGTCATCATGCAGGAACAGGTGCGAGCTGACGGGCAAGCCATACACTTCCCGGCGAATGCCCCCGCACGGCAAAATATCAGGGAGATTGGTGAAGATATAATGCGGGGGAGCGTGTTGTGTTCACATCCTAAAAAGCTGAATGCAATTGATCTTGGCTTACTGGCATCGGCCGGTATTTATGAACTTGCCGTCAAACGGCCGGTTAAAATCGCTTTTTTTTCCACCGGTGATGAACTGACACCTGTCGGCCAGCCGCTGCAGCCTGGGAAAATATACGACAGCAACCGTTATAGCTTAAGCGGACTATTGGCTGATGCCAGCCATAGTGTCACGGATATGGGCGTTATCGCCGATAACAAACAACTGCTGGAAGACTGCTTAATTACAGCTGCTAAAAACCATGATGTGATTATAACTACAGGCGGCGCTTCTGTCGGTGAGGCCGATTATGTCAGGGAAATACTGGCACGCTGCGGAGAAGTCAATTTCTGGAAGATCGCCATCAAACCAGGAAAACCTTTGGCCTTTGGCAAAATAGGTTGCAGTTATTTTTTTGGACTGCCGGGCAACCCTGTCTCTACTATTGTGACTTATCAGCATTTTGTCGCGCCCGCACTTAAACAGCTGTCCGGCGCACCCGAAGCCAAGTCTTTACAACTAAAGGCGACGTGTACAAGTGACTTAAAAAAAGCGCCCGGGCGGCAGGAGTTTCAACGCGGCATCCTCATGCAAGACGAAAACGGCGATTTTTTTGCCGTATCATCGGGCAGGCAGGGCGCAAATATCCTCAGCTCTCTCAGCCGGGCTAATTGCTATATTGTCCTGCCGGCTGAGTGCAACGGCGTACAAGCGGGTGACAAGGTCAGGGTTGAACTTATACTGGACGCCGAAATCATTTAGCCGCTTATTTACCACGAAGGACACGAAGATCACGAAGAAAAACAGATAACTTCGTGTCCTTCGCGCTCTTCGTGGTGATATATATGTTAAAAAACTTTGGAACAACTACTTACCAAGCGTTAATATTGGACGCGTTGTGTCAAGTATTGCTATGATTCCATTCGTGATCAGATCAGGCAGATTTAGATAATGCCCGTCCAGGACTTCTTAATCCTGTCCTTTCTGTTCATCCTCTTAATTCCGAATAAACCATGGAGATAGTAATGCACAATGTCACGTTGATAAAAGGTGATGGTATAGGCCCTTCGATTATAGATGAGGCCGTAAAAGTTATTGACGCGTCTGGTGTGAAAATTCACTGGGAAGAAGCGTATGCCGGTATGGCGGCGTTCGAAAAATTTGGCACGCCACTGCCAGATGAAACCATGGCCTCATTCGATAAAACCCGTCTGGCCTTTAAAGGGCCATTGACGACTGTTGCCGGCAAGGGATACAGAAGCATCAACGTGGCTTTGCGGCAGCAATATGAACTGTATGCCAATGTACGTCCGGCCAAAAGCTGGGCTGGCATCAAAACGCGCTATGAAGAGGTGGATATCGTTATCGTCCGGGAAAATACCGAAGGACTATACGCCGGGCTTGAGCATTATCTCACTCCCAAAAAAGATATTGCCGAAAGCCTTGCCGTGGTTACCCGGAGCGCATCACAACGCGTTATCGACTATGCATTTAAATATGCACAGAATAATGCCCGTAAAAAAGTAACCGTTTGTCATAAAGCCAATATTTTAAAATATACCCAGGGCCTGTTTCTGGATGTTGCCAGAGAAACCGCCGCGCGTTATCCGGATATTGAATTTGACGAAAAAATCATTGATGCTGCCTGCATGCACATGGTGATGAATCCGCAGCAGTTTGATGTGGTCGTCTGCACCAATATGTTCGGTGATATTTTATCCGATTTGGCAGCGGGCCTGGTCGGTGGGCTGGGCTTGATTCCCGGCGCCAATATCGGCGATGATGCCGCCCTGTTTGAGGCTGTACACGGCAGTGCGCCGGATATTGCCGGAAAAAACCTGGCAAATCCGATTGCCGTCATCTTGGCCGGCGTCATGATGTTAAACCATATTGGCGAAACCGAGGCCGCAGAGCGCATAAAAAATGCCGTTGAAAAAGTGGTCAATGAAGGTAAATATGTCACGCCTGATCTTAATCCGCATTCTAAATCGGGTACGATTGAAATGGGTAATGCGATTGTTGAGGCAATGAAATTAATGTAAGTAACTTACCTTCTTTGGATGTCTGTGATCCTATTAATTTTTTGTTTATCACGACAGCTTCCCGCTGGAAAACAGTAAAGCTGAAATCAGGCAATTCGTATCGAGCACCACACGTGGCGGCTTATTCATCGTTGATTTCTTGCCCATGTGATTGCATCCTGCACATCGTCTTCCGTAATACCCGATTCGGCAAGCTTCGTGCGAACCGCATCGGTTTGCTGAATGCGAACCGGTGTAAGAACGATGCGACCGTTTTCAGTGGAGACGTCATAGTAATCGGCTTACCCAACTGCTTGAACTATGGCTTTAGGCAGCGTCACCTGGTTTTTGGCAGTTCGTTTTGCCAGCATAATGTTCTCCGAAGTAATGAAGTAAGATATTCTTATTGCATTGGCTGGATGAGCGATTACCAAAAATAAAGTAACTACTCAGACCCCTTGTTAAATTCAGAGGAATACCCTAAAAATGTCGATATTTGCAAGTTTCCCCTCTTTGGAAAAAGAGGGGCTAGGGAAGATTTTTTAAATAAATCCCCCTCAATCCCCCTTTTTCAAAGGGGGAGGGGTATAGTTACCTTTAATTAATTAATTAAAAATCCGCAACTGATAACGCATGCATTGGATTTCAGGATTTACCAAGCCGCGCATAATAAAAGCCGTCCATTGCCGATTCACCGGTCATAATCTGCCGGCCATGGCTCCCGGCGAAGCCCCAGGCTGCATCAATAGGCAATTCGACTGCATCGGGATGTTCTGCTAGAAAAGCATGGATCTGCTGTTCATTTTCCTGCTTTAAAATTGAGCAAGTAGCGTAGAGCATGATGCCGCCTGAAGCCAGCAGCGGCCAGACGGCGTTCAGAATGCTAAGCTGCAGGGCCTGCAGCGGCTTGATGTCCTCGGCTTTGCGTAATAACTTGATATCAGGATGGCGGCGGATAACGCCTAATGCAGAACACGGCGCATCCAGTAAAATCCGGTCATAAAGTTGACCATCCCACCAGTCTTGAGAATTTGCCGCATCGCCCACCACCAGCGTGGCTGCTAGTCTTGAACGTCCCAGATTCTCAGTAACCCGCTGCATTCTGGATTCATCTATATCAACCGCCACCAATTCTTTGAGCTGCGGTTGATATTCAAGAATATGCGCGGCTTTTCCGCCGGGAGCGGCGCAGACATCCAATACCCGATGCCCCGGTTGAACTTCCAGTAATTCAGCTGCCAATTGCGCGGCAACATCCTGTACGGAAACCAGCCCTTCGGCAAAGCCAGGCAGCAAGTCAACCGCTACTGGTTTATCCAGAAGGATCGCCGAAGAACAAAAATCGACGGCTACCGCTGCAATGCCCTGGGCACTTGACTGTTGTAAATATTGGTCTCGACTAATGCGCGCCAGATTTACGCGTAAGGCCATGGGCGGTTGCTGATTGTTTTCCAGCAGGATTTTTGGCGCCTGCTGCGGCCAATCCTGCTCAATGTGCTTGATTAGCCAATCTGGATGACTCACGGCGGCGGATTGCACGTTATCCGCTTTTTGTTCCAGGCTATTTTGTTCTCTCAGATAGCGTCGAAGCAGCGCGTTAATCAGCGCCTTGGCCCATGGTTTTTTTCGGGCAGCCAGCACAGTTTCAGAGACTGCCGCATGAGGTTTTACCCGCATGTACTTGAGCTGATATAAACCCACTAAGGCCAGTGCCTTGACATCCTGGTCTTTTAGCGGTTTATCCAGCAATTCACTTAAGACAAAATCCAGCCGATGATAATATCTGCAAACACCATAGCAAAGCGCCTGAATGAAAGCCCTGTCCTTGCTTGATTCAATCGATTTTAAAGCAGCGTCCAGGACCGCTGTTAACGACTGCCCGTCTTGCAAAACGCGTGACAACACGAGAGCTGCGATCAATCGTGTATTCAACCCAGTTTTACGCCATTAACTTCATGAGCATTTAAAAACGCCTGAGCCGTCATGCGCTTCCCCCCCGGAAGCTGCACTTCATGCAGACGTAACAGCCCTTTTCCGGTTGCCACATCGATATGTTTATTGTCACTGCTCACGGTACCCGGCTCCAAATCAGTATCGGCAGCAATTGCTTGAGCCTGCCAGATGCGCAATACCTTGCCATGATAAAGCGTCTGCGCCACGGGCCAGGGATTCAACCCTCTGACTTTTAGTGCCAGGGTGTTTGCTGATTGCTTCCAGTCTATGATCGCCTCGTTTTTTGTTAATTTTTCGGCGTATGTCACCAGAGCTTCATCTTGCGGCTCTGCGTGTACAGTCCCGGACTCCATTTGCGCCAGTACCTTGCCTAGACCTGTCGCGCCCAGTTCAGCCAATTTATCATGCAGATCGCTGGCGGTATCGTTGGCGCCAATGGAGTATTCCTCCTTGTGCAACATATCGCCTGCATCCAGTTTGCGCACTATCTGCATGATAGTTATTCCGGTTTTTTCATCGCCCGCCATTAATGCCCGTTGAATAGGCGCGGCTCCGCGCCAACGCGGCAGCAATGAGCCATGAACATTGATGCAACCCAGCCTGGGTATGTCCAGTACGGCTTGCGGTAAAATCATACCGTAGGCGATTACGACGATAATATCCGCATTAAATGACGCCAGTTGCTGCAACTCTTCACCGGACTTCAGGGAAAGCGGCTGAAACACTGGAATTGCAGACCTTAAAGCCAGCTCCTTGACAGGACTCCTATGTAATTTTCGCCCTCTGCCTGCAGGGCGGTCGGGCTGGGTATAAACAGCACATACTTCATGCCTGGAAGCCAGCAGCATTTGCAAGCTGGGTATGGCAAAGTCCGGCGTCCCGGCAAAAATAATCTTCATCCTGGAAACCTCAGTTGGACGGGGTGGAGTGTGCGGTTTTTGAAGTGCAGGGCAAGACGCAACGACGCGGAATGGTCATTCCATTCCAAGGAGTTGCAACGCCGGCATGCTCCGCAAAAACCGTGCAATCCACCCCGTAGCGATCTCAGCAAACGAGGAAAACAGTAAATCATAAAAAACGTTTTTTGAAATCTTGTCATTAAATATCCAGGGTAGCGGTCAACTGGGGTTTCCAGGATTATTATCAGCTATATTCCATCTTGTGAATCTTTTCCAATTTTTTCTTTATCCTCTGCCTTTTCAATGATGAAACATAATCAACAAATAATTTGCCGTTCAAGTGATCTATTTCATGCTGCACGCACACCGCAAGCAAATCTCTGGCATCAAATTCAAAAGGCTGCCCGTCCCTATTGAGCGCTTTGACTCGCACATGTTCGGCTCGCTTTACCTTTTCATAGAAGCCGGGCACAGAAAGGCAGCCTTCTTCCGATTCTTCGATACCGTCTTTTTCAATGATTTCAGGATTGATTAAGAATAACGGATTGTTTTTCTCTTCACTGACATCAATGACGATGACCCGTTGATGCACATCCACCTGTGTAGCAGCCAATCCTACACCCTTCGACTGATACATCGTTTCAAGCATATCATCGACTAATTTTTTGATGGTATTATCGACCGTTTTGACAACTGCGGCTTTTTTACGCAATCGCTCATCCGGAAATTCGAGAATAGTTAAAATACTCAACAAACGCACCGCTATAAATAATTGAATGTTGGAATTCTATATGAATTCATCTAAACTTTGAATGCATACGACTAAAAAAGACTCCCCAGGAATCAATATGGCTCTTAGATCACTGTTTGGATTTTTGGTTTCTTTCTTCATCAGCTTAAATTCATGGGCCGATGAAATACAAATAAACCCCGCTCATCCTGATCAATATACCGTTGTCAAAGGCGATACCTTATGGGATCTATCCGGCAAATTCTTAAACCATCCCTGGCAATGGCCTGAACTGTGGAGTAACAACTCTCAAATTCAAAATCCTAACCTGATTTATCCGGGCGATACAGTTTATTTTTCTGTCGTAAACGGCAGGCCGCAGCTTAGCTTGTCCAGAAATGATCAACCAGCCCAATCCACTGCCGGTTCCACCTGTGTTCTTGGTGAAGAAGATGTTAAAAACGGCCGAAAAAACTTTGCAGTTTCTGAAAACGGAAAACTGTTACCCTGTATTCGGGAAACCACCCTTAAACAGGCAATCAAATTAATCCCTGCTGACGCAATAGCGCAATTCCTGATTTCCCCCCGGGTTGTAACTGAAAATGAGCTCAACACCGCGCCTTATGTTGTTGATTTTGCCGGCGAACATCTCGTGGCCGGCGCAGGCGACAGAATTTATGTTCGCGCCATCCCCCATCCTGACAGCCTGACATATACCGTTTACCGCTCTGGAGATACCTTTAAGAGCCCGGATACCGGGGAGATTCTGGGCTACGAGGCGAAATATATTGCCGACACCTCATTACAACAGACAGGCGACCCGGCAACATTATTTATCACCAAATCAGGCAGCGAGATTCGTAAGGGTGACCGGATAATGCCTGATAGTGATGAAGAGATTATTCTGAACTATTTCCCAAGACCGCCAAAAGAAAGCATAGAAGGCAGCATTATCAGCGTTCTTGGCGGCGTTTCTCAAATAGGTCTGTATAATATAGTTGTTATAGACAAAGGGCTTAAAGATGGACTTCTTGCCGGACACGAGCTGGCTATATATCAACGGGGAAACAGGGTAAGCGACCCCTACAGTCCGATAAAAAACGACATCGTTAAACTTCCCGATGAAATTTCCGGTACACTGATGGTTTTTCGCCCCTTTGAGCGCGTCAGTTATGCGCTGGTGATGAAAGCCACTCAAGCCCTGCACATTTTCGATAAAGTTAAAACCCCCTGAAAATTTCAACGCAACAAACCGGCAACGGCATAAAATACTGGCTCGCCCTTTTGCGCACGCCAGGTATCGGCTGCAAGTCATTTCTAAAGCTGCTCGAAACCCATACTCCGGCACAGCTATTTGCAGAGTCTGCACAAGCGCTCTCGACTTTAGGTTTAAAAAGTGACATTATTGATGCTATCAGGAACCCTGACTGGTCGATTATCGACTACGATCTGTCCTGGCTGGAACAAAAAAACAATAGTGTCATCACGCTCAATGATGCAAACTACCCCCCGCAATTGAAGGAAATCTCCGACGCACCACCTGTTTTGTTTGTACGCGGCAACCCTGAATTGTTATCGCTGCCTCAAATTGCCATAGTAGGTAGTCGAAATCCATCAAGCATCGGTAAGGAAACTGCCTTCAATTTTGCCAAAACGCTCAGCCATTACGGTTTTGTCATCACCAGTGGACTGGCTTTAGGCATCGATGCCGCCAGTCATCAAGGTGCATTAAATGCAAAAGGTTATACTATCGCGGTAGCAGGAACCGGTCTGGATCGTGTCTATCCAGCCCGTCATAAAGAGTTGGCCACTGAAATTGTCAATAGCGGCGCTATAATTTCAGAATTCCCCCCCGGCACCAGCGCCAAGGCGAATCACTTCCCCAGACGCAACCGTATTATCAGCGGCCTGTGCCAGGGTCTGCTGGTCGTTGAAGCCGCCAAACTGAGCGGTTCATTAATTACTGCCCGGATGGCTTTAGAACAAAACCGTGAAGTTTTTGCTATCCCCGGGTCTATTCATAATCCACTAGCACGAGGTTGCAATGCATTGATCCGTGAAGGCGCAAAACTTGTCGAAACTACCCAGGATATTCTTGAAGAATTAAACCAATATAATCAACAAGATGAAAAACTTTCTCCACACACCATGCAATCAATACTTGACCTGGAGCAACAAACATTATTGAATCGTGTCATGTTTAGCCCAACTTCTATCGATAATCTGGTTGAAATTACCGGCGAATCCGTTGAAGTTATTTCCTCAATGCTATTGATTCTGGAACTACAAGGCTACCTAGAAGCGACCGCTGGCGGTTGCTATATGAGAATAAAATAATCATAACCAGCAAACACACTATGAAAGAAAATATTTTTGATGTCCTGATGTACTTATTTGAAAATTATATGGAAGATGAAGTTGAAATGTTTCCTGATAGTGATGTCATCAGAACAGAATTACTGGAGGCGGGCTTTGAGTCTTGCGAGGTTAATAAAGCCTTTGACTGGCTTGAGTCCCTTGGCCTGCAGCGAACCATAAAGCCGACTGCCGCCCCTACATTTCGTATTTTCTGCACTCAGGAAAAAACAAAACTTGATCTTGAATGCCGCAATCTTATTATGTTTCTCGAGCAAAACAACATCCTGAATTCATCCAACCGGGAAATTGTTATTGATCGAGCCATGGCGCTGGAAAATGAAGAAATATCAATGGAAAAACTAAAGTGGATCGTGCTAATGGTGTTGCTAAGCCAACCGGATGAAGAGCTCGCCTTCTCCAGAATGGAAGATATTGTTTATGATCTCGTTCCGACTTATTTACACTAGAGGTAAAAGGCGAAAGGCAAAAGGTGCAAATCCCTTCAACCTTTAGCCTTTCACCTTTCACCTTAAACCTTTCACTTTGAACCTTAAATGAGCAAGAATCTCGTCATTGTTGAATCACCTGCCAAAGCCAAAACCATCGAGAAATATCTGGGCAAGGACTTTCAGGTTTTGGCCTCCTATGGGCACGTACGCGATCTTATCCCCAAAGAAGGCGCGGTTGACCCAAACAATGACTTTGCCATGAAATACGAAGTTATTGATCGTAACCTGCGGCATGTCCAGGCTATCAGTAAAGCACTTAAATCTGCAGATGCCTTGTATCTGGCAACTGACCCTGATAGAGAAGGGGAAGCCATTTCCTGGCACCTCTACGAACTGCTAAAAGCAAAAAAACTGCTCAAAGACAAACCGGTACATCGGGTTGTCTTTCATGAAATAACCAAAAAAGCCGTTACCGAAGCCATCGCTCATCCCGAGCAATTGGCCACCAATTTAATTAACGCACAGCAAGCCCGTCGCGCTTTGGATTATCTGGTTGGCTTTAATTTGTCACCGCTGTTGTGGAAGAAAATACGCCGGGGCTTATCGGCAGGCCGCGTACAAAGCCCTGCATTGCGCATGATCGTTGAGCGCGAACAGGAAATTGAAGCCTTTAAATCCCGTGAATACTGGACCATTGATGCTGCACTGACAGCGCATGAACAAGCCTTTAAAGCCAAATTGACACATTTTGATGGCGAAAAACTGAATCAATTCAGTATAAGCAATGAAGCGCAAGCAGAAAAAACCAAACAAACACTGTTAGCCGCAGCGGATGGCCAGTTACTGGTTGTCAAACTGGAAAAGAAACAGCAAAAACGCAATCCTGCCCCGCCTTTCATTACCTCGACACTGCAACAGGAAGCCTCACGTAAATTGGGTTTTACTACCAAACGCACGATGATAGTTGCCCAACAACTCTATGAAGGCATTGATATAGGCGGAGAAACGGAGGGATTAATCACCTATATGCGTACTGACTCGGTTAATTTATCCGTTGAGGCAGTCGAAGAAATTCGTGCGTTGATTGCAGAGACTTATGGTGCTAAAAATTTACCCAAAGAACCTCGCCAATTTAAAACCAAATCAAAAAATGCGCAGGAAGCGCACGAAGCGATACGCCCTACATCGCCTCGACATTTGCCTAACCAGATAAAAAACCACCTGAGTATTGAACAGTACAAACTGTACGATCTGATCTGGAAGCGCACGATAGCCTGCCAGATGATCCATGCCACTCTCAATATGGTCGCCGTTGATCTAAGCTGCGGCGATGGCAAACACCTATTCAGGGCAACGGGCTCTACCATTGCCACACCCGGATTTATGGCAGTTTATCTGGAAGGAAAAGATGACAGCAAGGAAAGTGATGATAAGGAAAGTTTTTTGCCGCCGCTGGAAGAAGGCCGTCCAGTGCCTCTCAATGACATCATCGCAGGCCAGCATTTTACCGAGCCACCGCCGCGTTACGGCGAAGCCAGCCTGGTAAAATCCCTTGAAGAACATGGCATAGGGCGGCCTTCAACCTATGCATCGATCATTTCGACATTACAAAACCGTGAATATGTCACCCTGGATAACAAACGCTTCTACCCAACCGATGTCGGCAGAATCGTCAACAAGTTTCTGACCGAACATTTTACCAAGTACGTCGACTATGATTTTACGGCTAATCTGGAAGATGAACTGGATGCGGTTTCCCGGGGTGAAAAAGACTGGATTCCATTAATGCATGAATTCTGGAAGCCATTTAACTCAATGGTTCAGGAAAAAGATGCCAGCGTCCAGCGTAAAGATGTAACCCAGGAAGCTATCGATGAAAAGTGCCCCGATTGCGGCAGTCCCTTGTCCATCCGCCTGGGGAGAAATGGGCGGTTTATAGGCTGCACAAACTATCCGGAATGCTCCTATACCCGAAATCTGAATGATGATGCCGGCGCTCCGGATGAACCCGAAATTGTAGAAGGTCGAGCCTGCCCTCAATGCGAATCGCCGCTGGTTTTGAAAACGGGCCGCTATGGTAAATTCATCGGCTGCAGCTCTTACCCGAAATGCAAGTATATTGAACCATTGGAAAAGCCTGCCGACACCGGCGTTGAATGCCCTCAATGCAAAAAAGGCAACATCCTCAAACGCAAATCGCGGAATGGTAAAATATTTTACTCCTGCTCGGGCTATCCAAAGTGTAATTATGCACTCTGGAACGCGCCGTTAAAAGAAAGCTGCCCTGAATGTCATTGGCCTGTTTTGACGGTAAAAGAAACAAAAAGGCGCGGAGTTGAAAAAGTCTGCCCCCAAAAAGATTGCAGTTATGCTACCCCCTACGAAGGCGACCCTGATGATGTACTAGGCCCTAAAGAGGCGTCTGCATAAACTCCAAGACTGTCAAAATACGCCGGTACTTTTCATCTTACATTTGCAAAACCGGCTTTAACTATTTGCCAAGTGATTATTCAGTCCACACAAATGTGAATTAAGTGCTAAATATCTAAAGCACAGAAAATAAGCCATCTCCAGAGGGAGAGGGTTGGGTGAGGGGAATCTGAACAACATATCCCATTGTATTCATGTTATCAATTTTAGCTCTTAATTCGCATATAAGCCCTTTTTCAAAAGGAAAAATACAAACGGAATAGTCACAATCAGTCCTGATTACCATTCGATTCCAGGCATTTTGCACAAATGCCATGAACTTCTATGGCTTTACTGTGTACCATAAAGCCCGCTTGCCTGAACTCTTGTGACAGTGCTGTCATAACGTCCGGAGCAGAACGTTCTTCAACTTCGTGGCAGTGCTTGCAAATCAGCAACAGTTGCTCATGTTGATGCCCTGAGCTACGGCAGCCGACAAAAGCATTAAGGCTTTCTACCCGATGAATCAGGCCTTGTTCAATCAAAAAATCCAGAGCGCGATAAATAGTCGCCGGTTTTGCGGCCTGTTGCAAAGGTTTAAGACGATCCAGCAACTCATAGGCCTTGACGGCTTTGTGGCTTTCCCAGATCAACTCCAGTACTTTATGACGGATCGGTGTTAATTGCACGCCGCGTTCAATACATAAATGCTCAGCAGTACCCAGTGCCTCGCTGACACAGTTACTGTGATTATGTTCAGAAGACTTTTGAAAGTGCAGGTTAGCTTTGGCGTGAGTGGTCATTGCAAAATGAGTGCCTGGAGTCGGATGTTATAATATATCGTTTAGCCACAGCGTGCAATTTACTTGCAACTCATCGTGCAAGTCATGATTTTAATGACAAGGCCCATGGCAAACATACTCTACATCGTAACAGGCCATTCAGCCTGCGTTAAGGAAATAAACATTGTAATGTCAGCACTCTATTAACCAATAAGGAGAGTTTTATTCTGAAAATCAATTACTGCATCCTCTGAATGAAAATAACTCACCGCAATTTAATAAAGGCCATTTTTTTGCAAACTACAGCCATTCATGTGTTAGCATTTTAAATTCTTGAATTTTTTTGCGTAAAGAACACCTCAAACAAAATTTAAAATAGACAGGACATTACTATGAGAAATAAAGCAATTTTAGCTACCGGTTTATTCACTCTGGCATTATTGGCTGGATGCAACAAAGCAGAAGAACCAGCAGCAACTAAAACCCAGGAATCCACTTCTAGCACCACAACCGTTACACCAGCGGCTCCTGCTGAAGCACCAGCAGTAACTAAAACTGAGGAGTCAACCTCCACCACCACAAAACCGGCTCCTGAAGGCGAATAATATACGATTCGCCGGCTCCCTATTTCCTAACCGGGGGCTTGTATATTACAAGCTCTGGCTCTTTGCAATGGAGCGCCAGAGCTTATAAAGAATGTGCTTCCGGACAGGGACGACAAAGACTCTTCATTAGGGCATGGATTCACTTCGTGCTCTAGCGGGCCACGGCACGCTATCTATCCTGCCTGTTGCCCTGCAAGTTAACGCAGTTCCATTCCAGACAGATTTGCGCCGAAATCCGACATAAAAAAGGATACAACTCGTATATCAGCCGCTGTTGATGTTCACATCTACTCCACTACCCTTTAAAGGTGAATTTAATAAATTAATAGCATAAAGCCAAAAAAGAACAGTGACTAATGATTCAAAACCATCCCCTAGACCTGCATCCCAATAATTTTCGCTCACTGTTGATGTTTGTGCTTGCATTGGCCAATTACGCGCTGATGTATGCAGCCAATATTGTGTTAGCCCGATCACTCACCCTGGATGATTTTGATGATTACAGTGTCGCTGTATCTATTGTGACGATGCTGTCAACGCTGGCTACTTTAGGTCTGGAAAAGTATGCCCTGCGCGCTGTCGCACTGTTTCGCGACCGCCAGGACTGGCCAAAATTTCACGGCTTCTGGTTATTTTCCCTGCGCACCATCAGCGGTATCAGTTTGATATTGGTGGCATTACTGGGTTTTGTACTGGAATCAATACTGGCGATACATCATGCGGATTATCACATCGCCATTGTTATTTATGCCGGGTTTTTACCGATAATGGCCATTACACTGTTTCTGGTTGAAGTCATTGCTGCTCATGGCGCCCACTTATTAAGCATGGTTATCTACAGATTATTTCTTCCTCTGGTTTATCTGTTGTTAATAATCGGGCTTTCATTCAGCTCACTGCCATTATCCGCAGTGACTGCTGTGCTTTGTTTTGGTTTTGCCTGGGTTTTGACATTCATCGTTATCTGGTTCGTAACCAAAATGCTGATGCCGGTTGAGGTTAAAAAATCAATCCCGCTACGGCATGAAAAAAAATGGCTGAGCCGTTCCTTGCCGCTGGTTTTCAGTAGTCTGATGATGACGGTAATGACCAGTAGCGGGGTTGTTATTCTGGCATTACTTTTTCCTTCAGGTATTGAAGTTGGAACCTATGCCATTGCCGCCCAAACAGGTGCATTTATTTCCCTGATCGGCACATCAACAAATCGTTATTATTTACCGATGATGGTTGTCATGATTGACCGTCGTGATAAACAAGCCATACAGCGCTTAATGAATCAGAGAAACTGGGTTCTAGGCGGACTGATCCTGATAATAATGGCAATCCTGGTATTTTCGGGTCAAAATATACTGAGCTTATTCGGCACCCAGTTCAGTGCGGGTTATAACACTGTTCTCATTATTGCTGCCGGCGCATCCGTCAGTGCCTTGTTTGCGGATATACCTTATTATCTGCAATTCATGGGGTTTCATCGTGCAGTCTTAACCTTGACCATGCTGGCAACGGTAAGCATGGTAACGCTTGGCTTTTTACTGGGCGCTGAATATGGCACTATTGGTATGGCACTCGCCTATATGATACCGGTCGTTTTGTTATTTATTGGGTTACGCATTATGGCCATGCTGCGTTTCAGACGGTTCTGAAAGACTTGGTTTGCTGACTTATCCGGCTACGATAATATGAAGAATAGGCCGTACAGGGTGCTCGTCATTAGCACAAAAAATTCCTTGTAAACGCCCCGTTTGTGAACTCCACAACGCCCCTTTAACTGTTGTTGCAAAAAAGCGAATCAGGTAACGCTCTAGTAATACTTAAAAAACAATAGGAAAACTGATTGCAGCTTCAAGTTCTTTTGTAAAATTGCAACTTAATTCTTATTTTGTTGCAATGTAACAAAACTGTAACAAAGTTGTCATACCGATGTCACTTTTTCCCCTTATCCTTGCCTCAGTTTTTTGATAATAACCGAGAGCAATCCATGAAATTAACCAAACTGACTTTAGCAATTGCGACTACATTAGGTGCAAGTGCATCATTTAACGCTTTTGCTATTGATTTATATGTTGACACCAGAACCAAACAGATTTATGCGGAACCCGGTCCACATAGACAACTCATGGGCGCTTTCGAAAGAGTCGAAGATAAACCGGCGGTATCAGTACCGGCAGATACTGCCGAGATTGCTGCAGTTCGTCAGGATTTGGAAATGAAAACCAACGAAATCGAGGCCCTTCAAGAGCACATGACCGAAGCCGAAAAAGTTAAAGTCAAGCTGGACAAAAAAGGCTTGCAGGCAGAAACGGCCGATGGCAACTTCAAATTCAGACTGGGCGGCCGTATTCATGCCGATGCTTCCTACAGCGGCAACGACAATTATATAGACAGCGATGGAAACCATGTCGAGGCTAATGACGGCACCGAAATTCGCCGGGCGCGTATGGAATTCCTGGGTACTTTCTACAATGACTGGGAATTTAAAAGTCAGGTCGATTTTGCTGACAACAGCGTTGCAGTTAAAGACATGTTTGTGCAATATACGGGGCTGGGTGCATTGACTGATGCTCTGAATTTGAATGTTACTTTCGGACAGCAAAAGCAGGCGTTCAGCCGTGAATTGCAGGAAAGTTCGAACGATTTGATGTTCATGGAACGTTCGGTCATGAATATTCTGAACGAGCCTACCGTAGACCGGGCCATTGGTCTTAACATTGCCAGTCTTAACAAGAATTGGACCGGACAAATCGGTATTTATGGTGACACCGTCACGGCTAATAAGCAAGATGACAAAGCGGATGAAGGCTGGGCAGTCAACTCGCGCTGGACGGTTGCCCCACTCAATGAAAAAACCCATCTGATTCATTTGGGCATCGCCGGCAACTATCGGGTTCCCAATGCGAATGACCAGGTTAATGATAGAAGTTTCAGGTATGTCTATGAAACCTCGCATATGTCCAATCTGGATGTGATCAATGCCAGTGTTGCAGACGTTGACAGCATCAAGATGGTGGGAGCGGAAGCCAACTACCTGAATGGACCCTTTACAGTGGGCGGCGAATATACCCATCAATGGGTGGACCGCAAAGACGGTCAAGAGAACCTGTCGGTTAATGGCTGGTATGGTGAGACGTCATGGACCTTGACCGGTGAATCGCGCAAGTACAAACAAGGCAAATTTTATCATGTCGATCCCGCCAAGCCATTCAGTTTGTCCAACGGCGGTTTTGGTGCGTGGGAATTGGCGCTGCGTTATGCCGAAGCGGATTTAAACGATGGTAATTTTAAAGGGGGACAATTGTCAAATCTGACTGTCGCGCTTAACTGGTACCTAAATAATAATATCCGCCTGATGGCTGACTACAATCGCATACTGGATATCAGTGATTCACCACTGACTACTGTTGGGGGTGGACAGCCTGATAACCTGAACACGTTCATGCTGCGCGGACAATTGTATTTCTAATGCCCACAGAAATAATTTATTAGCACAGTAGGTTGATGCTGTTCCAACCCAAGATTTACAGAAACAATACGTTGGTTTGCGAAGAGATGAAACCCCAACCCACCGTCTTTACCGCTTGATACGAATTGCTTCTGCTTGCGTGCCCAGATAGCCTGCTAAAATAATTAATTCTATAACACGATGCCTCATAGCCGCACCGGACACTCCGGCGCGGTTTTTTTTTGGCTAACTGCAAGTATTGCCTTGCGTGATCTTTGATACCCCTATTTTGATTTATGCTGATTACAAAGCCAGGTAGGGTGGGCAAGTTTTTTTGCCCACCGTTTACAGTAACCAAAGTATGGACACATCAATGTGGTGGGCAGAAAAGCGTTGCCCACCCTACACAACTAATCACCGACACAAACACTCTAGCGGTGTTTTGGATGAGGTTAAATCAATCCAGGTAATGAGAAGTTACAAGCAATTTAACTTTTTCCCACAATCCTGTAGAATCAAAAATATTCCAAATTTGCTTAGCAGCCAAACTAAACCGGGGACAATTAAAAATGAACGAGTATCAGGTAAAAGCCCATTGGGATGAGGAAGCAAAAGTTTGGTGGAGCGAAAGCGATGACATTCCGGGGCTTTGTGTTGAAGCATTAACCTTCGAAGAATTGGAAAAATGTTTATCCGATCTTATTGCTGATTTTAAACCGCATATAGGAGCCAAAGTTGGTAAAGCGACCTTTGTAATACCCTCACCCTAACCCTCTCCCAAAGGGAGAGGGTGACTTTGTGTCGCTTTACCAACGTCGGACTCTATAATTGAAGAATCTGACAATAAACCTATCCGGTTTTGTGTTTTGGCCGAGAAATACAGCACGACAACTATGCGGGCTGCATAAATGGCAGCTAGGTAGGGTGGGTAGGCTTTTTTGCCCACCGTTTAAAGCAGGAGTCATCAATGTGGTGGGCAGAAAAGCGTTGCCCACCCTACACAACTCCCATTCCTAGCCAGGCGATTAATTCCGCTCGGTAATATTATCTGCCGCTAACTATTCAGATATGCGCACTTTCATTATGAACATTAATCACCTTATTATCCTGCTGCCAATTCTTTTTTTATCGGGCTGTGCCTCGACTCCAGTTTCACCCGACAAGTGGCGAATAGAGCCCGTCAGTCTTTATGATTCCGGTTATGAAAAAGGCACGGAAATCATCAGTGTGCAGCAATCCACATTACGGGCCGTACTCAGCAATTTCGAGGCAGGCGAAGTCGATTTGCTGGATGTCAGCCGGCCTCAGCATTTGCAAAGAAAAGCCCGTTTTGTACTGGAACTGTGCAAAGGAGAGGAATTAACTTCTGTCGCCTTTCATCCCTCGCTCGATCTTTTTGCGGCGGTAATTGATGCCGGTAATAAACCTGGCAGGCTGGAAATTCGTTCGGCAGCAACCGGCGTCTTGATTGACCGAGTGGTCGTGGGCTTTGGGCCCGATGCGGTGGTTTTTTCAACGGACGGCAGTCTTGTCATGATAGCCAATGAAGGAGAAGATTTTTTGTTTGAGCCGTCAACAAAACAATTTTTCACACCGGAAGGCAGTATTTCAATTGTTCACTTGAGTAAATCCGGCCATATTAACAGCCACAAAAACCTTGATCTGGCCAACATGATTTTTCATGAAGGTTTTGTCATAACCGGAGGCGGCCGGTTTATGGAAAGAGAAATCGACTGGAATGGCGATGGTATCATCAGTAAAAAGATGGATTTTGATGGCAATGGCGTTATTGAAAAGAAAAAAGTCAGCCTGGGATATTTCGAAGGACACGAAGTTTTTGGCACGGAAACAAAAGGCGAACAGAAAATATTAATCCCGATAAAAACCCATTCTCCAGCATTATTAGAACCGGAATATATTGCCATTTCACCCGATGCTAGAAAAGCCTATGTAACCTTGCAGGAAGACGATGGCATTGCGGTCGTCGACTTAATTAACGAACAGGTCATCAGCTATTACGGATTGGGCGCGACCCAGCATAAAACCGATGCACGCTATGAAGGCTGGGTGAAATTTGACGAATCGATGACAGGCCTGCGCGAACCCGATGGCATTACAACGGTAGCCAATGGCCGATATTTTGTCACCGCCGATGAAGGTGACACCGACATGGATAGTTCTGTTCCTTCAGATGGACAAGCAATCAGCGGAGGGCGCACGGTCAGCGTATTCGATGCGGCGACAGGTACCTTGCTTGGCGATACCGGCAATCAGCTTGATGAGTTTGCATTCGCAAATAAAGTCTACCCCGAACAGCGCAGCGGCAAAAAAGGCTCTGAACCCGAAATGCTGGTTTCCTTCGATCTGGACGGCATTCCTTTTGTTGCCGTCGGCATGGAAAGAGCCGGCGCGGTTGAGTTGATATCCTTGGCCGATCCCTATCATCCTAAAGTAATCGCTCTAGGCAAGATAGCCGGTGAAGAAGACAAGTCGCCCGAAGGAATCGCCCATTTTGTAGTGGATGGCGAGCATTATCTGCTTACCGCCAATGAAATGAACGGCACTGTGGAGTGTTTTAAAATCGCTCAAAATAATGCGGATACTTCAATTAAATAATAACTGGCGTAACGCATCCATAAAATAACCTGATTAGCAAGGAACCTCAGCCAGCACCGTCTTACCGGCATGGATGCCGGTATCCAGCGCCATGGATGGTAACTTTCCGATACCGCTGCGGCATTATTTATGCGCGGCGCCAGACATAGCTTCACATCCCTGTGACTTGATTCGCTTCGCGCTCTTACGGGTCCGGCATACATGCCGGAATGACGAACTTTTTTCACTGGCTGAAACAACATCTTGCTAATCAGGTAAAATAATGTGGATTTATGTGCAATTTATCGTGCTCATTCGAGTGAATAGAGTTAACGCGGCCACTGTTGCGGATTTTGTAAAGCAGTTTTTCACCACGAAGAGCGCAAGGACACAAAAAAATAAAACCTGGTGCTCTTCGTGTCCTTCGTAATAAGTAAGAATTCCGCAAACTTGAACCTGTAGAATATTTCCATGTCATCTCTGTCAATACGCAACTTCCGGTATGCATGCTATTATCGAGGGAGTTTTAAAACCCGGCGGGCGGCGACCTTAACAAATGGAGTGATAAACAACGTTGTCTGAACATCAGGCCAATCAAATTACTTTTTCAGGCTAGAGCTATGAATGATTCCTCAGGCAAAAATCCAATTCGGGCCATCATTCCCGGCATTCTTTTAGCCGGTCTGTTATTTCTGAGCTTTTTGGTACTGCGTGAATTTTTACTCACACTGACCTGGGCATTCATTATAGCCTATGTCATGTGGCCGCCCTACCAGTGGCTGAGGCGTCAACTCAAAGACCAGGCGAGTCTTAGTGCGGCACTGATGACGGCGATTATTGCAACGGTGATCTCTCTGATCATCTATTGGCTTGCTGGCATGCTACAGGATGAGACCAAAATCGCTTATCAAAGTCTGGTCAGTAATTATACTCAGGGCTCCTATCAACTGCCGGATTTTATTAGCAATATACCCTGGCTGGGCAATTATTTACAGGAAGGGCTGGATCGGTTGATCAATGACCGTGCGGAGATGGCAACACAGCTCGCAGATTTGGCAAAACAATGGTTGGGCGGATTTGCTCAATTCCTTGGCGGTATCGGTCACAATGTTATGAAACTCGGTGTTGTTCTGGTCACGGTGTTTTTTTGTTTTCGTGATGGTAAGGAAATGATTAAACAGTTGCAGCAAGGGCTGATTCGTTTTCTTGGCACATATCAGCAAGTGTATCTACAGGCTGCGGGTAATACTACCCGCGCCGTAGTTTACGGACTGGTGCTTGCAGCACTGGGACAGGGTATGCTGGCAGGATTTGGATACTATTTTGCTGGGGTCAATGCGCCTGTACTTTTTGGTGCAATTACCGCACTACTGGCGCTTATTCCCATGGGCGCAACTCTTGTCTGGTTTCCCACTGGCTTCTCTCTGATCCTTATGGATCAGTTATGGCCAGGCATAGGACTGTTACTTTGGGGATTTTTGGTGGTTAGTACGGTAGATAATGTTATTCGTCCACTGGTAATCAGTGGCGCCAGCCAAGTACCATTTCTCATCGTTTTGTTTGGTGTGCTTGGAGGGCTTTCAACCTTCGGCCTGGTCGGACTTTTTTTAGGACCAGTCATTCTGGCGGTTTTGCTGTCCGTGTGGCAGGCATGGCTAAAGCAACAGGACGATACTTGAGTGCCAAGTTTTCGTTTGTGATAAGTCTGGCATACCGGTAAAATATTTCTGGCGTTAGTTTAACTGCGGCAATCTTCTCGCTTGCTTTTTTATTTTGGCCGCTCGATACAGTTATCGAACGTCAGTACATTCATCCCAGCCTCAGAACCTCAACTCAAGGCCTTGACATGAGCGGTCTGTTTGCTCAAACTGTGTAGAAAAGCACAAAAGTGATATGCCTGCGTTAACAGACATCGAGAATTATCTGGCAAATAACATATTGGAAGCTGAAGTCGAAATACCCTTGTCTGCGGCGTTGATCTTTAATCTTTAAGCACAAGTGTTTCCGCCAACCCGTTCTCCGTGCTTATTCTTGACGCTGAGTCATTGTCCGTCAAGATTGGCAGCTACCCGGCAGAGCTGAAATTTCATCAACAATCAAAAACTAAAGTGGCCTTTCATGCCTTCTGTTAAACGTATCGTTTTGGATGTACTAAAACCGCATCATCCGAATGCACTCGATCTGGCCAGCGCGATTGCTTCATTGGCCGCAGATTACCGCGTCAGTCTTACAATCACTGCGGTTGATGAAAAGACCGAAAGTGCCGAAGTCATTATCGAAGGTGAAGCCGTCGACTATGCCGCCATTAATGTAGTCATTGGCACAATGGGGGGTACTATCCACAGTATCGATGTGGTTGAGGTCGCGGGCAACCCTGTCGATCCATACTAAAGTTCCTGGATTGGGTAAACGGCACTTGGCGTTAGGCAGAGGCAGAAAAGTTGTCAAATTGGATCAAGCAGTTGGCCTTTTTATTGTACATCACAGGATCGCGCGGTATAGCGCGGCGTTACGTTGTGGTAAACGGCTTTGATGGGGCGCTTACGATGCTGGGTCTTATCATGGGCTTCCATGCCAGCGGTGAGGTGCAGGCGGCGGTAGCGGTGAGTGCTTGCCTCGGTGCGGCAATCGCACTGGCCGTAAGCGGTTTGAGTAGCGCCTACCTCAGTGAAGCTGCCGAGCGCAGGAAGGCTTTGCGCGAGCTGGAAAAGGCCATGATCGTGAAGCTTGGAAGCAGTGCGCATGGGCAAGCAACCAGGCTGGTACCGTTCATAATTGCCCTGGTCAATGGACTTTCGCCGTTGTTGATTTCAGTCCTTATCGCCTTGCCATTGTGGCTATCCTCGCAACATATTCCTCTGCCTGTAGACCCGATGAATGCTTCAATCGGTGTGGCATTCGGGGTTATTTTCCTGTTGGGAATATATCTGGGCAAAATCGAGCATAGTTTCTGGTTATGGTCCGGCATCCGTGCCGTTTTGATTGCAGCCGTTACCAGTGCGATGATCATCACGTTGGAACGGTGACTAACTATCCTATTCCTTATCCACAAAACCTGTGGATAACTCTGTGGAAAAGGGTTTAATTGAATAGGTTAATATCGGTTTTTATTACAGTTTTGTTAAATTGGATTAACTCTATACAATACATATAATCATTATTTATCAATATATTATAGATATTATCAGGTTTTATAACAGGCTTCACTTATTAGTTTGATTGAGCAACCGCGTTAGAGTATTTCTGTGTATAAGAATATAATTACATCGCTGATGATTGCTTAAGTCAGTAAGCAAAAATAACTTGAACAATTAGAGGTGATTGTCTATTGTGAAGTCATGGATGATACAACAACTATAGAAGCCAAGTATAAAGCACTTTCCTGTCGATTGAATGAAGCGACATTGCGTTTATGGGCGGC
>JAGXGJ010000134.1 GCA_024636875.1 Methylococcaceae bacterium
CTCAATAGCAAAGTCTTTGCCTAAATTGAGTAACGTACGTTGCTTGACTTGCGTTCCCTCACGCATGGATTCAACGATCCGAAAGGTATAGGAATCTTCGCCATGATCCGCGGTTTTAGTTTTGGTTCTTCGAATATACATGGCGCTAGCATGGGCGCAATTCCGAAAAAAATCAAGATACCAGCATAAATAGATGGCACTACAGGAGAAAACGAAAAATGGCCATTGATTTTAAAGGGATTTTTCGAAATAAAAACCACCGGCAACGAAAAATCAATAACTTAGGGGGACTGAAGTCACGAATATAGGCTAAGCCGGTTAGCTGTGATTCTTTCTCTAACAGAGGTACCAATTCATTTTCCCAAATGGCCTCCAAGAAGCTGTCTGGTAAAACATTAAACGCATTTTGCAAGTGTTATTTTCAGCATAGCAATTCTAATCATATTTTCGGAAGTGGCTGGAAGTATTTCGAAGTCTTTGGATAGGCGACGAAAGTTGCCAAGCCAAGAAAAAGTACGCTCGACAACCCAACGCTTCGGTAGGACAACCCATTTTCCTTGGATTTTTTCTGAAATATGCAAGGTCATATCCAGTTTTTTAGAAGCGAAGTCAACTGCTGTACCACGATAGCCTGCATCGCCTGAGAAGGCCTGGAGCGAAGGATATTTATCGACAGCTCCTTCCAACACCTCGCAAGCGCTTTTGGTATCACTCAGATTAGCAGCATGGATTTTGACATAGAGCAAATTACCGAAAATATCTACTACGATATGCCGCTTTTGTTCCACTTGCTAAAATGATCGTATACGGTTTGCCAAGGCGGGAAATCATTCGGCATCAATCGCCACTGAATACCACCTGTCACAATATACAGAAAAGCGTTCACAATGGTCTTTTTGTCATGTTTATGTCCATTTCCGAGTTAACTAGCGGGTTCAAACTCTTTTTTAATCAAGTTCCATTCCGCATCGCTTAAGTCAGTTTTGTATGCCACTTTTCAGCTTGTTGTCAAAAATCCTTGATTTTAATAGAAATCGTTTTGCAAGCCAGCTTCTTGGGATTTGCGGCACAAAAAGCGCAAAGCTGAAGGTTCTACCCCTTGCAGCCTTGCGCCTCTCTTTGTAACTTATTTTAGCGTTAATGTTTCAGTGCGTCCCACCACTTCAATGGAAAGCTTGTCTTCTTTAAGTAGCCAGCCGATCGCACGCTGAGCATCGTTCTTGTTTATTCCCGTTTCATTGGTAATTTTAGTTACGCTGGCAGATCCGTTTTTATCCAGATATCCCCAAATTTTACCCGCAGCACTACCGATTGTATTATGCATTGTAGATCACCTTTATGAGTGTTGATTAAAGAAAATTAAGTGTTTTAGCGTTGAGTTTCAGGGAGCACGATATTTAATTCCAGCGTTTCCTGATTTTCATCCTGTTCAAAGTTAACGGATATGGCATCCTGGTCTACGTTAACGTATTTCCGAATAACCTCAAGCAATTCCTGTTGTAATTGAGGAAGGTAAGATGGCTGATTACGGGAGGATCGTTCATGAGCAACCAGAATTTGCAGCCTTTCTTTTGCAAGGGATGCAGAAGCGACTTTAGATATTCTAAAATAATCCAGTAAACTCATTATTTACCCCCAAAAAGTTTCCCAAAGAAGCCTTTTTTATCTTCGATAAATCGATGCGGCTTATCCTCGCCTAAATAGCGGGCAACAATATCCGCATAGGCCTGGCCCGCATCGCTTTTTTCGTCAAGAATAACGGGCGTTCCTGAATTTGATGCATTCAGGACTGATTTCGACTCAGGAATAACACCCAATAAATGGAGCGATAAAATGTCCTGCACATCATCCACACTCAGCATCTCGCCCAATTTTACTCTATCCGGTGAGTAGCGGGAGAGCAGCAGGTATTCTTTAATGGGCTCTTCGTTTCGCTCTGCTCTGCGTGATTTACTGGCTAAAATGCCTAGCATGCGATCTGAGTCCCTCACTGAGGATACTTCCGGATTGGTTACCACAAAGGCATCATCAGCAAAATACATGGCCAAATGCGCGCCTTTTTCAATGCCGGCAGGAGAATCGCAGACTATATATTTAAAGTCTTTTTTTAGATCGTCCAGAATTTTACCGACTCCTTCCTGGTTTAGCGCCTCTTTATCGCGCGTCTGCGAGGCTGGCAAAATGTAAAGTTGATTACAGTTTTTATCACGGATCAAGGCCTGATTCAGGCTGGCTTCTCCATTGATAACATTGACAAAATCATAAACAACGCGGCGCTCGCAGCCCATCACTAAATCCAGATTCCGTAAACCCACATCAAAATCAATGACTGCTGTTTTGTGACCTTTTTTTGCTAGCCCCATGGCTATGGCGGCGCTGGTTGTGGTTTTACCAACCCCTCCTTTACCCGATGTTACGACTATGATTCTTGCCACTTGCTTCCTCCGCAATAGTGATATTACACGATATCTTTAATTATTAAAGTATGGTTTTGCAAATAGATCTGTACCGGTTTTTTGCGAACGGTTTCATCCAAATCTTCGCTGATTTTATAATTTCCTGCAATCGAGATCAGCTCTGCCTGTAAATCAGAACAGAAAATACGCGCTTCCGTATTGCCTTGCACACCTGCCAGGGCCCGACCTCTTAATGTACTGTAGACGTGTATATTTCCTTCAGCCATGATTTCCGCACCAGCGCTGACTTGTGCCAGAACAACCAAATCACCCGATGAATAAATACGCTGCCCGGAACGAATGGGCTTTGTAATCAGTGTCGTTGAGGCATTGTCTGTTACCGGTTCGGGAGTTGGAATAATTTTTTTGGGCTTTTGAGTTTCGGCAGATGCACCAATATTATGTATTGAATAAACAGGAATGAGCAGAGCCAGCGCCTGTTTATTTTGCTGCACACTACCACCGCGTATCCCTATCGGCAATAAACCGGACTTGCGAACAATGTCTGTGAGCTCTGTAACTTCAATATCGTAACCTTGTTTATTCAACTCTTGCAAGTCAAGTACCAAAGGTGAATTTTTAAAAAACTCAGGTGCAAGCCGGATTTTTTCCTGAAGCTGCTGTTCGATAGCAACCAAATCATTACTGGACAAGACCAGGACGGGTACGGAAAATGTACTGCTCTTAAATTCCAGTACCGAAGGAGCGTAAGGTGTTTTATGAGGGTCTGTCGACATCCGTTAAATCTGCTGAGTAGGTAGGTATGCGAATTCTAACATTGCTGATAAAAAAAATCATTTTTCAAGTACTAATAGTCTTTTTTTTATACCGGAACTGACAAATGTTTGTTACAAAAAGCAAAAATTTAATACATCTCTGATGATTATTTAACCGCATATCGACCTCCGGAATATCTCACGCGACCACTACACACCGTTGTTGTTTATCGACGTCTTGCTTCCTTAATGGTATTATAGAGTCCGACGTTGGTAAAGCGACACAAAGTACCCTCTCCCTTTGGGAGAGGGTTAGGGTGAGGGTATTACAAAGGTCGCTTTACCAACTTTGGCTCCTATACATTTCCTGCCGCTAAGGCATTGACCACCCCAATGGGGAAAATCCGCTCAACATTGGTTGCAAGCAAAAGCAGTTTTTTACTCACTATTTGCTTAAGACGGCTAGATTTGCTTTTTAAGTGATTTCCGAGTTTAACAAAATAACCTCAATTTCTTCGGTAATTTCTTCCTGACGATAAATCAGGGATTTTCGGCGCAGAATCACCGTTTCATCATCCAGATGATTGACAGCGCCTTCCAGGTGCTGCAAACGCCGCTGATTTTCGGCCATTAGCGAAATGTAAAGGATTTCATGCAGCACCGCAAACAGGTAATGATCTATCAAGTCAGACAAAAAAACACTCGGCTCCAGGTTGAGTACCGGCGGGTTTCCATAACGAAGCGTCCGTTGTTGTTGCCCAGGAAAAAGCGGAAATATCCGCCGCTGGACGATTTGACCGGTTTCGTTATCGTGATAAACAGCGGTCAACTGTAGTTCCGGGGCGACATGAGCCGCCCCAGCACCCACTGTGAGGCTCATGTCGCCCCCATAAACCGGTAACGAACTAATGGCATCAATCAGCCGGTTAAGGATGGCGGGTACTTCTTCCGCGACATTGGCCCCTTCAATAGAGGTTATTACTTGGAGAGGGTAGTCTACCAGCCTGTCACGAAGTCTGCTTCCGATTGCAATAATGCCTGAATAGGCTTCTGATGCAATGGAATTAATCAGGCTTTCGTTAAAATCACCGCAAAAACCACGCTCGGCGCCTAGCAAAATACAAATAGGAGTAACCTTATCTTTAGCAACTGGCAGGGGGTAAAAATCCAGGAAATCCATAGCCGTCTGCTCAATATTAACCACAGCCTGACCTTGCATGATTTGAAAACGCGCCAGTTTATGGGTTTCTATGAAAGCCAGGTTTTTCATCGAATTTAATATCGTGCGTATCTCCTCCATCTGACATATATGCAGCTGCAGATTGCGGCTTCGGCTCATGACAATTCCTTGACGTCAGCGTTAAGCCAGTCGCTGATAGCCTGACGCCATTGCTCATGGCTGCTGTCCAATGTCAGCACCGTGCTTGCAATACCTTGTTCGATTTTTGCCAGATACCCGGCAATTTCCCTGGGTTCTGCCGTATCAAAAAAACCGTCATTAAATGCAGTCAACCAGGCCAATTGAAAAAGACTACTGAGTGGCGCCAATCGATCCTGCTTTAGTATTTCCCGTAACAGGCGCCCCTTTTAATTCGCACTTCCATAGAGGCTTCCAGGCGCTGGCCGAAACGGGTAAAAGCCTCAAGTTCCAGAAACTGCAGATAATCCAGTTTCATTGGTCCGGCTTGATTGCTGATACTGTGATGTTGGGCCTTTCCGCCTATCCGTGATACCGATCTGGTGATGTCGATGGCAGGCTGGAATCCTGAGATAAACAGATCATTATCCAGATAGATTTGCCCATCGGTTATGGAGATAAGATTGGTTGGGATGTAGGCGGCAATTTCACCCTGCTTGGTTTCGACTATCGGCAAAGCAGTCATACTGCCGCCGCCGTTTTCTGCATTCAAACTGGTTGACCGTTCCAGCAGCCGTGAGTGGACAAAGAAAATGTCGCCGGGATAGGCCTCCCTTCCCGGCGGACGGCGCAGCAACAAGGACAGCTCCCGATAGGTCCTGGCATGGGTAGACAAATCATCGTAAATAATCAGGGTATCCCTACCCTGTGCCATCCAGTATTCGGCCAGCGCGCAACCCGCAAACGGAGCAATATATTGTAACCCAGGCAAGGCGCATGCTTCAGCGACTACGCATACCGTGTAGTCCAGCGCACCATGGTCCCGGAGGGTTTCTATGGTGCTGACGACGGTAGAACGTTTCTGGCCGATCAGTACATAGATACAGATGACATCCTTATCTTTTTGATTGATGACGGTGTCGATGGCGATTGACGTTCTGCCCAGACCTTCATCGCCTATAATCAATTGCCGCTGTCCTTTGCCTATCGGAATCAACGTGTCAATAATTTTAAGGCCGGTATATAAAGGCTTATGGACAAAGTCCCTTGCTATGATTGGAGGTGAGCCCTGCTCGAGGTCCCCCCTCCCGATGACGGCTGGCGGCGCATATCCATCCAGCTGCGCGCCCAATGGGTCGATGATACGCCCTATACATTCGTCTCCGACCGGGATACTGAGAGAGTAACGGGCATGGCGGACGGTAGTGCCGGCAGTGAGAGCCTCGGTTTCATAAAGCAAAATGGCGCCGATGAGATCCCGGTTAAGATCGAATACCATGCCCCTGCTGCCATCGGCAAAAATCATTATATCTTCGATAGCTGCGGAAGGCAGGCCCTTGATCCAGGTAATGCCGTCGCCAACGGAAACGACAGTCCCCTGTTCGGTGACCCGCAGTCCAGGCTGATAGCTGGATAGCCAGTTCGCCTGTTTTTCCAGCGCACTTTTAGGTTTATTCGGACTCATAAGCGATCTCGGCAAAACCGGCCAACTCATGTTTCAAATTGGCGTGTAAAACCCAGGCGCCTATATCAATGCGAACACCGGCGATTAGCGAGGAATCCTGGTAATATTTAAACGCAGTGGACGTGTTGATTAATGAGCCCAGTTTTTGTTCCAACTGTTGCCGCAGTTCAGTGGAAAACGGGTAAGCACTGGCCACTTTAATGGCAACCGTTTTTTTTTGCTCGAGCATTTGCAAGTAGAGATTGCAGGCTTCCGGCAAAACCTCGATATGGTCAATCAGCATTGCAAACAAGCGCGTCTCCAGCTCCGGCCCTGCTGCTTGCTGCAGCAGCAGCCCTGCAAAACGGGCGCCGTTTTGCAATGCCTGTTTTTCAGCTTGTTGTTGAAGTTCCTGCTGCAGGCGGGTAAGTGATACTTTGGCTTTTTGCCGTTCCTGTTCAAGTTCGACATGGAGCCTGTCCATTTGAACGCTTCTTTCGGCTTCGATTTGCTGGTGAAGTGCATTGAGCGCGGCCCTTTTTTCCTGCATCCAAAGCTTCTGCCGGTTTTCATAAAGGCCGCGCAATTCATCCGCCTCTTGATGCAGTTTTTTTGCATCGGCAAGCGATTGATCAATATGCTGCTTGCGCCTGTCGATCACTGCCAGTAACGGTTTATAAAAAAGCCGTTGCAAAATCCAGATCAGAATCAGGAAATTGATAATTTCAAGTACAAAAGTCGATAAGCTGAATTCCATGTTAATTTCAACAGGCTATTTGAGAATGTACTCAAGCAACGGGTTTTTAAACAGCACGATCAGAATAATCACAAGGCAATAGATGGCCAGTGATTCGATCATCGCCAATCCGATAAACAAGGTGCGCAAAATCGACCGTTCCGACTCCGGTTGTCTTGCTATGGCGTCAAGTGCGCTGCCGACAGCTTTACCCATGGCCAGAGCTGGACCTATCACCCCCAAGGCAATTCCGATTATAGCGGCGACGGTAGAGCCAAGGACAATCAGGGATATATCGGTCATAAGCTACTCCGGTGCATTAATTTGCTGAGACTGAATGGCGCTGGCCAGATAGACGAGTGCGAGCATACCGAAAATATAGGCCTGTACCAGCGCCTCGATGATATGCAACATCAGGATCGGAATCGGGGCGAGAAAACCGGCAATGAGTAAAATTATTATGGCCGCCATGTCAAGACTCATCATATTGCCAAATAAACGGATGGCCAGCGCCAGGGAGCGGGTAATTTCACTGATAATATGAAAAGGCAGCAAAATCGGGCTCGGTTTCAGGTAATGATGAAGATAATTCTTTAACCCTTGCGTCTTTATACCAAACCAGTGCACCGATAAAAAAACTAATACAGCCAGCGCCGAGGTCACGGAAAGGTCACGGGTGGGCGAATGAAGACCCGGTATTAAACCTAGCAGATTGGCAACGATTAGGAATAACCAAAGAGAGGCGATAAAAGGCATGATGAGACGCCGATGTTCCGGCACGACGGCAACAATCGCGTCGTCAATAGCTACTACTATACTTTCGACGATAGTCTGAATCGAATTGGGAAACATTTTAAGGTGCCGTGTCGAAAGCCAGGCAAGAACTGAAAACACCAGCATAATACCCCAGGTGGTTATAACCGACTCATTGACTATTACCGGTCCGAACGCAAAGGAAAATTCGGTTTCCATCAATATCCCCTTATTTCAGTTTTTAATCAGAAAATACACGTTAAAAAAACCGATAACTATGCCAATCATCAACAGACTCAGTGTCCAGTGCATAGAGTAGCCTTCCATCTTCGCGTCCAGCCAATGCCCCAGATAAGCTCCTGCGATGATAGGCAGCAGCATGACCAAAACCAGGCTGCTGAGATTGACGGTTTGTAATAACAGATTCGGTCTATCATGTTCCGCTTTTTTAATACGTTTAACCTGGCTTTCAATCTTTTTTTTGAGTTGCTGTTGATTTTTCATAGTCAATATTGTGCCGAAGTTCTCACTATTCCAACGCATGCCTGTCATGCTAAAAAATCTTCGCTAGCTTGCAACAGCCCGTTTACCAACTCTATCGAGGAAAAAAACCGGTGCAGAAGATATGCCCCGGAACGAAGTGCATCCTATGGCCTTTGAAACACCACCGCAACAATTTTTATCGCCGCTGAGAGTGGCTGCATTCAGGTAGTTTGCTCATCTACCTTGTTTGCCAGCGCCTGAAGTTCAGAAGAAATTATCACCGGATAATCAGGCGTATCACTCAATTTCCTTAAAGCTGCAGGTAATCCATGCAATTGATCACGCGTATAGTCCCTGATTTCGATTAGTTTAGGCCGAGGAGGTACTACTGTACCGCCATGCATGACTGTTTGCAGCAGCGGTTGGCCAGAGCACGGCGCATCGGCAAGGGTAACAGTATCAAAGCTCATCACGCCGCTAGCATTATAATGCCGGTACACCTGTTTGCGTCCCGGCCAGGTGGCTTTGCCTTCCGAGCGCTTACGCCTGGCAATGCCGGCATATTCCTGCAATTTGTAGGCGCCGTCAAGATAAGGGGCATCGGCCGAAGTATCCAGATGAGTGCCGATGCCAAAACCGTCAATCGGCGCATTTCGAGTGATTAAATTGTCAAGCTTGTATTCATCGATACTGCCGCTGGCAAAGATAGTCGTATCCTGAAGACCGCCACGATCAAGTATCGTTCTGACTTTTCTGGCATGATCCGCCAAATCTCCACTATCAAGACGGACCCCCTTGATCTGTATACCTTGCTCCAGCAACGATGGAGCCAGATCGACAACTTTTTGTGCGCCTTTTTCAGTATCGTAAGTGTCGATCAACAATACCACATTGTCAGGATTGGCTAAGGCAAAATGGACAAAGGCCTGACTTTCCTGACTATGGGTTTGCACAAAAGAATGGGCCATCGTGCCGTAAACGGGAATACCAAAAGACAGTCCGGCAGAGACCGTTGCCGAGCCGTCGAAACCGGCCAGATAACTTGCTCTGGCGGCCAATAATGCCGCCTCGCTGCCATGCGCCCTGCGCATACCGAAATCAACCAGCAGCTTGTCCTCTGCTGTTAATACCGAACGTGCTGCTTTGGATGCAATCAAGGTCTGGAAATGCAAAAGATTAATCAGCCTGCTTTCTATCAATTGCGCTTCTGGAAGCGGGGCAGTGATGCGTAAAATCGGTTCATTCGGGAAAAACACCGTGCCTTCAGGCATTGCATGAACATCACCGGTAAAGCTTAGCACGGCCAGGCGATCAAGCACCGCCGGTTTGAAGCGGCGGGTGTCGGCCAGCCATTCGATTTCCTCGGGGGCAAAACGTAATCGTTCCAGATAGGCCAGCAACTGCTCCAGACCCGCAGCAACCAGATAACCGCGGTTTTCAGGCAGTTTGCGAACAAAAAATTCAAACACCGCCGTCTCTTCCATGCCTTGCTCATAATAGCCTTGCAGCATGGTCAACTGGTACATATCGGTCAGTAATGCGCTATTTTCTGTCATTGAATCATCGCCAATGTAATAGGTAACGCACCCTTTAGAATCATTTGATTGATTGCCTGTTCCCCATCCTGGCTGTGTACATTGACAGCCCGCACTGCATCTGTCAGCAGCAGCACCTGATAATTACGGTTCAGGGCATCGCATACGGTATTGAACACGCAATAATCGGTTGCCAAACCACCGATGAACAAACGTGAGATACTCAACTTTTCCAGGTGTTTATTCAGGTCAGGGTTCTCAAAACCTGAATAGCCGTCCTTGTCCACATCGATCCCTGTAGAAAAAACAGGGACAGCGGCAGGAAGATGCAAACCCCGAGCAAATTCTGCGCCTGCCGAACCGGCAATACAGTGCTCCGGCCATGATCCGCCCTGCTGAATAAAAGACCCATGATTTTTTGGGTGCCAGTCACGGGTTGCAAACACCGGCAATTGCCGCTCGATAAAGCGATCGATATAGCTATTGATGACCGGTATAACTTGATCGCCTTCCGCTACGGCCAGGCGGCCGCCTGGCAAAAAATCATTTTGTATATCGATAACCAATAAGGCATCACCTGTGCCCAGCCCAACTTTATCTGTGTTGATTTCCCTGTTATTCATGTAGCGCTCTCTTTGAAAAGTTGTTGGTATCGGAAATCCATGGCTAACGCCGTGTTTAAAATTTGTTCTACATAGACCTGTCTTATTAGCCTAGTTGTCAGGAGCATTAAGTTTTGCATATAAGTAAAAATCCTAATATATTGATAATAATTGATTTATTACAGTTAATCTAGCACTATTAGAGTCAGTCCCTATGGATTAATTTCTTGAACTTATGATGAACCCTATAATGACACTATCGCACCAATTTGGAAGAAAATTTATCGCCTGACAAGTTTTAATAATACAGTCGGCAATGTTAAGCTCAGAATCATTTCCACATACCATTGCTTAATCATCCCGAGGTTTTAAGATGCATGAAGAATTACCCTCTACTTTGATTACATGGGAGGAGGTTTACAGTTTATGCCGCCAACTGGTCTCCCAGTTACGTAAGGCAGATTTCCGGATCGATATAATCGTTACCATAGCACGGGGCGGTTATGTGCCGGGACGGGTTCTGTCCGATATGCTCGGTATCAACGATCTGACCAGTTTCAAAATAGAGCATTATCAAGGCGCTTATAAACAGCATGAGGCCTTTGTTAAATACCCGTTAAACGCCAATATTAACGGGCGAAATGTCCTGCTATTGGATGATGTCTGCGATAGCGGCGATACTTTTGCGGTTGGCGTGGCGCATATGAAACAATGCGGCACGGTGAACGAAATGCGTACAGCTGCCCTTCACCTCAAAACCGTTTCCAAATTCATACCCGACTTTTATGCCGAGACGGTCAGCGTATGGCGGTGGCTTATCTATCCCTGGGCGGTTAATGAGGATCTGTCGAGTATGATTGCAAAAATACAGTCTGATAATTGCGATATAACGCAGTTGCAACGGCTAATCAAACAGCGCCATGGCATCGATGTGACATGCCGGCAGATAGAAGATGCGCTGATGTTGCTCCACGATTCAGCTTTGTGATAACCGAAGATGTGACACCGGTTCCATAAACCCAGGTAGTTAATGCACAATGGAAAAAAATAAAAAAATTGGGCGCCCTTCATTTTGGGGTAAAAGTAGTGAACAGTTCAAACATAAGGCACAACGACCCCTCAGGTTTCCCTGATATTTTTTTAAATCCAGCCTAAAAAATGGTTACGGTTGGCTTTGAGAAATTATCTGTAAGA